>VGJU01000034.1 GCA_016867335.1 Candidatus Zixiibacteriota bacterium
CGCCGCCGATATTGCGCGCAAAATCCAGATGGAAATGGAATATCCGGGACAAATCAAGGTAACGCTGATTCGTGAAACCCGCGCGGTCGAATACGCCAAATAGCCCTCTTTCTCTCCCGGATTTCCGCCATGGCGTCTGACCCGGAAATGCTGACCGTCACCGACCTCAACTACCGGGTCAAAACGCTGTTGGAGCGACATTTCGAAGGCGTCTGCGTTACCGGCGAAGTGTCGAATTTCAAAGCCTACCAGTCCGGCCACTGGTATTTTTCCCTCAAAGACGATCGCAGTCAGTTGCGTGCCGTCATGTTCCGACATCTCAACCAATCGGTAACGTTTCTACCCCACGACGGCATGAAAGTCGTCGCCTTCGGAACTCCCTCCCTGTACGAAGCCAGAGGCGAGTATCAGTTGATGACGGTTCGTCTTCTTCCTGCCGGCATAGGGGAATGGGCTGCGGCGTTTGAACGGTTGAAAGCCAAACTGGAGGCGGAAGGTCTTTTCGATCCGGCCCGCAAACGCCCCCTATCTCGATATCCGGAATGCGTTGGGGTGATTACATCGGGATCCGGTGCGGCCATAAGAGACATCATCCGCGTGCTCCGTCGTCGTGCCCCTCACGTGCGCATCGTTGTGCGTCCCACCCCCGTGCAAGGGGAAGGCGCCGCCGGCGAAATCGTACGCGCCATCGCGGAAATGAACGAATACGGCAGTATGGATACCCTGATCGTAGGACGGGGGGGCGGCTCTATCGAAGATTTATGGGTGTTTAACGAAGAATCGGTCGTGCGTGCCATCGCCGGGTCTCAGATTCCGACGATTTCAGCGGTAGGACACGAAACCGACTACACACTGGCCGATTTTGCGGCGGACGTGCGCGCCTCCACGCCTTCGGTGGCAGCGGAAACCGCAGCGCCGGAACGAGGGAAACTTCTGGAGCGGGTTTCCGGCGCGCTCGGATGGATACACAAATCCCTTACCGGACGTATCGCCCGACATCGCCAGCGTCTGGAAGAACTACACCGCGTCTTCCGGCTTCGCTCCCCGCTTGACCTTATACACCGACGCGCACAGGAAACCGACGATCTTGCCAAAAGAGTATCCGACCGATGGCGCGCACAGATGGAACAACGCCGCCAACACCTCGCCGGACTTGCCGGTCGTCTTCAGGCGCTCAGCCCCTTGGCCGTGTTGGAACGCGGTTATGCCCTCTGCCGCACACCCGCAGGTGTCGTGATCCGGGATGCGTCGTTGCTTGAGATCGGTTCCCGTGTCGACGTAAAGTTTTACAAGGGCAACGCCGTCTGCCGTGTAGAAGACCTCAACCGTCCACCCGGCCCCCTTGCGTCTCCCCCACCCCGTCGGACGGTCCGAACCGACCAAGGCAGTCTGTTCGACGATCCCTGACCGGAGCAAGTCATGGCCAAAAAAACCGCAACGTTCGAACAGTCGCTGACTCGGCTGGAGCAGATCGTGGAACAGATGGAAGCCGGCGATCTTTCACTGGACGCCGCGCTGGCCTTGTTCGAAGAGGGCGTCGAAATGTCGCGTCTGTGCGCCCGACGTCTCCATGAAGCCGAAGAACACGTACAGCGTCTGGTAAAAGTGGAAAACGGAAAGTTTTATTTAGAACCTTTTCCCGATCTTCAGGACGAAGGGCAGGAATCCGGTTCCGACGAGGCGAAAACCCGATGACGGACAATGGATTTTTGAACGCGCTGACCGAACGCCGCGAATGGGTGCTGGAATATCTGGCCGAAGATCGTCGAAAACGGCTCTTTGCACCGCAAGACATCCATGACGCCGTACACAGTTACGTCATGGCGGGTGGCAAAGTGTTGCGACCGTGTGTCCTGTATTTCTCGTGCGGGGCTGTGGGCGGCGACGAACGCATGGCCACGCCAGCGGCGGTCGCCGTCGAACTGTTTCACACATGGACGCTGGTCCACGACGACATCATAGACCGAGATGTGCTGCGCCGAGGACGCCCTACGGTCCACGAAGAGTTCCGGCTTCGCGCCCTCGACCGTCCCGGATATACCGGAGGCGAAGCCCAGCACTATGGCGTGTCCATCGGGATCATGACCGGTGAAATCCAGCATGGTTGGGCGATCTCGCTTTTCACCGATCTGTACGATCCGGCAAAAAACAATGCGGATGTCGTCATTGCGCTTATCCGGAGGCTCGAAACCGAGGTACTGCTGGCTCTCGTAGGCGGCCAAACGCTTGACGTACAGTATTCCAAAGCATCCATCGCCGACCTTTCGGAATCGGCCATCCTCGACGTGTTGTGGCGCAAAACCGGAGCGCTCTATCAGTTTGCGGGCATGGCCGGTGCCATGATCGGATTGAATACACCGGATACCGCGCATCCTTTTGTACACGCCGTATCGACTTTTACCAGCGAATGCGGTATCGCTTTCCAGCTTCAGGACGACATCCTTGGTCTTATCGGTGACGAGGCTACGCTCGGAAAACCCGTAGGCTCCGACATCCGCGAAGGAAAACGTACCACCATCCTGTCTGATGCTTTTCATCGCGCTACGGAAAACCAACGTCTGCTGATGCGCAATGTGGTCGGCAACCCCAGCGCATCGGATGGCGATGTGCAAAAGGTCCGGGAACTGCTTATCGAGCTGGGAGGCGTGGAACATACGCGGCGTCTGGCCGGACAACGCATCGAACACGCGATGTCATCCCTCGATGCCCTGCCTTCTTCTATCTACAAAACCCGTCTTGAACAGTGGGCGGAATATCTGATCGGACGGTCTTTCTGATGCCATGCGTGGGGATTGTCGCCAATCCGGGAAAACCCATCCTACGTGATTTGATTCCGTGGTTGCTTCGCCTGCTCGAAGCAAAAGGATTGCACGCCGTAGTAGACCCCCGTTTGGCGGAGTACGTAGAGAAGGAGCGAGATGCCTGCCGTCTGGCCGTCACCGAAACCGATGCGGTAAGCGGGGTAGACTGGGTCATCGCCATCGGCGGGGACGGCACCTTGCTCAAAACCGCTCGCATGATCGGCGCCTCCGGCATTCCCATACTCGGCGTCAATACCGGAACGCTTGGTTTTATGATGCAAACGACACCGGACGAGTTGGTCGTTGCGCTTGACCATGTGTTGCGTGGCGCGTATTTTCTCGACGGTAGAATGGCGTTGCTGGCGCAACTTGTTCGCCCCGGCCCGCCGGAGGAACGGTCACAGATCTTTGCCGCGCTCAACGACATCGTTATCGACAAGGGTGCCGTGTGTCGCGTCGTCGAACTCGGCATCACGGTAAACGGAGAATATGTAAATACGGTGCTGGCCGACGGGCTGATCGTGTCCACCCCGACAGGTTCCACCGCGTATTCGCTTTCCGCGGGCGGACCGATCGTAACCCCGTCACTTGAAGCCATCATCCTGTCGCCTATATGCCCGCATACGCTGTCCAACCGATCGATGGTGATCTCCTCGCACGATCGGCTGGCCATCGATATACAGGCGGACCATCCAGACCTCATGCTTACGGTGGACGGCCAGGAAAGTCTGACGGCCCACGCCGGAGACCGTATCGAAATCCGGCGCGCACCCTATACGGTGCAACTGATCCGATATGCCAGCAGGTCGTTCTACGACGTCCTCCGCACCAAGCTGAAATGGGGAGAACGGTGATCCAACATGCTCACGCGTCTTCACGTCCGAAACTATGCCCTGCTTGACGAAGTAGGCATCGAGTTTCAACCGGGATTGAACATACTCACCGGGGAGACCGGTTCGGGAAAGTCCATCCTCATCGGGGCGTTGAACCTGATCTTGGGCGGTCGAGCCGCAACCGAGGTCATCCGCACGGGCGCAGTTTCCGCCGCCGTCGAAGGGTTTTTCGAATGGCAACCGGATACCTGTGGCCCACAACTTCCGGACGATATGGACATCGACCGGGAGGAGAGAGAGCTTGTGATCCGTCGCGAAATCACCCGCGATGGACGCAATCGTTGCTCTGTCAACGGTCAAATGGTTACCGTTTCGGTGTTGAAACGCATCGGTGAAGCGTTGGTCGATCTGCACGGTCAACACGACCATCAGTCGCTTCTTGACCCGCGCACCCATCTTGCTTTTCTTGACGGCATGGGGGATACGGACGGCGTCAGAAACCGGACAGCGATGGCATGGAAACGGCTATCCGGACTGGAAGACCAATTGCGACGGCTCGACGAAGAAATCCGGGTAACGCAAGAACGCCGGGAACTGCACCGATATCAACTTGCGGAACTGGAAACCGCCGATATCCGTCCCGGAGAGGACGAAACACTGGAGCGGGAGTTGGCGATTCTCCAGCACGCGGGCCAGTTGATTGATACCGCCTCCGGTGTCTATGAAGCGCTTTCCCAGCAGGAAGACGCGGTCATCGACCGTATCGCCCTGTTGATCCGCTCGCTCGAAGAGATGGAACGCATTGACGATACGCTACAGGAAACGGTAAACGGGGCGCGTTCGGCACGCTATCAACTCGAAGACGTCGCCGCGAACATCCGGCAGTACCGAGACCGGATCGACTTCGATCCGCGCCGTCTTTCGGAGGTTCAGGAGCGGCTTGAACTGCTCAAACAGTTCAAGCGAAAATATGGCGGGACGCTCGAGGAAGTCTGTACGTACCGAGACCGGATTGCGGGCGAGATTGCCCGTTTGGAGACGGCGGACGACCGGCGCGCGCAAATCGAAATCGAACGCGAACAAGCGCGCAAGACGTTGACCGACATGGCGCTGAAACTCTCGAAAACACGACGGCGGCTTGCCGCAAAACTGGAAACACGCGTGATGGAAGAATTGGCGGAACTGGGCATGCCCAAGACGCGGTTTCACGTTCGCGTGGACTGGCAGCAAACCTCCACCGGACCGGTGGAAATCGACGGCGTCCGCTATGCCTCCGACGCCTCCGGCATGGATCGTATGGAATTTATGATCGCGCCCAACCCCGGTGAAGACCTCAAACCATTGGCGCATATCGCTTCCGGCGGAGAGATTTCGCGGGTCATGCTGGCGCTCAAGGTGATCCTGGCCGAGTCGGATCGCATTTCGACGCTTGTCTTTGACGAGATCGATATCGGTATCGGAGGGGGTATCGCCGAATCGGTAGGACACAAGCTCAAAGTGCTTGCCCGCAGCCATCAGGTGTTGTGTATCACGCATCTTCATCAGGTGGCCTGTTGGGGGGATGCACATTTTACCGTATCCAAACGATCCACCGACGGACGGGCGGTCACGCAGATTGGACTGCTCGAAAACGATGGCCGTGTTCGAGAAATCGCGCGTATGCTCGCCGGAGAAACCATAGACGATCTGGCGCTTACCCATGCCCGCGAGATGTTGCGCCGCACCGCACACACCCCCGTAAGGGCAAAGCATGCTTAACGGATTCGCACGGAGCATCAGGTGACTGCCAGCAGACTACACATCGGGACATCGCCCGAACAGACACAGGGTACACTTTTTTCACCACCTAACCTGATCTCCCTGTGCAGGGTGTTGCCGATTCCGCTCATCTACTGGAGTTTCGAGCGGGCTTTCGATATGTTGGCAATCGGGCTTCTGACCTTTTCGCTGCTGACCGATGCGGCAGACGGGTATTTGGCCCGCCGTTTCGGCTGGCAAAGCCGATGGGGAGTTATCTTCGACCCGGTAGCCGATAAGATACTGATCGGAAGTTTGTCCGTTTTTCTTGTGCTGTACAGAGACTTCCCGGTGTGGATGGCCGGTCTTATTCTTTTTCGAGATGCAGCCATCGTCGCCGCAGGCGTGTTTCTGTTTTTGAAACGCGCCCGGATGGTTGTACCCTCCAATCGGATGGGAAAATTGACGACCGTCGCCACCGCGGCGACCATGATCTTGTATACGCTGAACTGGCAACCGTACGGGGTATGGGTGTTGTGCGGCTCACTCGTCTGTATCATGGGGTCGGGGATATATTATATGATCGGGTTTCTCAGACTGACAAAACGGGATTTCAAACCGACAGAGACCGCATCCTCGATGTCTGCTCATTCGGTCGATCACGCGCTTCGTCGGGGTAGTCAGCAGGCATGAAGTCGTCCTCATCCAGATGGACCCCTACAGGGTGGCATCGTCTGTATTTGGAAACCCCCGAAGACTGGAGCATCGGTGCTATATCCGGCGATGCGACTACCGGCTATCTGAGACTCGACGACGCCGTCATGCCACGTGTCGAGGTGCGATGGGAACCGGTAAAGGGACAGGAACCCCTCGACCGGATCGTAGCCCGGTATCTTGAAAAACTGACGGAGAAAAACCGGAAAAAAAAGACACCCCCTCTCAAGGTTCGGCGCGGTTTGAATCTGATCAAGGACGAAGCGGTTCTTCAAACCCGCGCCATAGAGGGATTTCATTGGGAAACCGAAAGCGAGGACGCCGTTCAGGCGTATGGTGCGCTCTGGCGGTGCAGCGTATGCAACCGGATCGTTTTTGCTCAGGTGTTGGGCTTGGATCGTGAGTCGATTTTTTCGACAGCCACTCGGGTGCTGAATACACTACGGGACCACCCGGAAGGCGATACGGTGGTCTGGGCGCTGTACGGGATGAAGTTCGAAACGCCCGCCACATGGTCACTCAAAGAACACCGTCTGCTCACAGGGCGCATCTTGTTGCGTTTTACCGGACCCGACGGTGAGATCGAGGTGGAACGACTGAGTCTGGCCGAGATGCAGTTAAACGGACGCCCGTTCGAGACGTGGTTCGAGCAGACCTGCGACGGGGATATCGACCGGAGAGATTCGCTTTCGGAAGCAGAATTTTCGCATCCGGGGCTTTGGTACTTCGGCACGGCCATCGACCCGGCTACCGTGCATAAACGTCTCGGCTGGTTGCCGGGGCGACGTCCGAAAAAACACGGATTCGAACGGTATGGCTGGCACTGCGCACCGGGCAACAAACTGTTCTCGCTTCGCCGTCCGGGCGAACGTCCGACTCCAGAAGCGCTTTTGAACGTAGCACGTACCTTGACGTGTCACCGATGAGGCTGTTTCGTAAAAAATCACCCCCGCCGCTTGACCGCCGAGACTTGCTTCGTGCCCGTCCCTTGCGGAACAGTCGGCTAAGCTGGGAAAAAATGGACGACGGGGAGGTCATGATCTCGATTCCCCGGCGCAATACATGGTGGGTCGGTCTGATGGCGCGGATATTCTACGTGCCGTCGCGGCGCACCATTGTGTTAGACAAAATCGGCTCGTCGGTATGGACCCGGTGTGACGGCGAGCATACCGTCGAATCGCTTATTTCTCTCATGCGCGAAGAATACAAACTGGAACGCAAAGAAGCGGAGGTATCGACGCTTACCTATCTCAAACAGTTGATGGAAAAAGGTCTGATCGGATTTGCCGTTCCCGGAAACCGCGCCAACACAAAACCCTAACAAGGAGATCTCGTTCGATGAGCGTGTATGCCGCCAGCGCTACGGGAAAACAGATATCACTTCCGTTTTCCAAAGCACTCGAAATCAGCTTTCGAAGTCTGAAAATCCGTTTCTGGCGATCTCTTATTACCATAGGAGGGATATTTTTCGGCATTGCCTTTCTTATGTCGATTCTGACCTCTTCGGCGCTCAATCAGGCCCTGCTGGAAGGGGGTTCGGCACAAGTGCGAGCGTTGCTGGAACAGAAAGGCGCCGACGAGGAAGCCCAGACACAGCAAATATGGCTGGTAACGCTTTCGCTTTTGGTGTGTGTTGTGGGGATTACCAATGCCATGCTGATGTCCGTGACCGAGCGATACCGGGAAATCGGCACCATGAAATGTCTCGGCGCGCTCGACAAGTTTATCGTGGAGCTTTTTTTGCTTGAATCTGCCTTTCAGGGGCTGGTCGGTTCGCTCGGTGGCGTCATTCTGGGTTGTCTGTTTATGACCGCCTCAATGATGTCTTCTTACGGATCGGAACCCTTGAGTGTATTTCCCATGGTCGATATATTTCAATACGGGCTTTATTCGCTTGGCGCGGGACTTGTGCTTTCCGTGATCGGAGCGATCTATCCGGCGTATCGCGCCGCTAAAATGGACCCTGCGGACGCTATGCGCACCGAAGTGTAGAACCGGCCTAAACGTGGCCCTCTCTTTTGAAAGGACAGGTAGCATGACCGAAACACAGACGGCCCCCGCAGAATCCGCAGCGGAAAAGCAGAACATCGTCCGCACGCGCGGCGTCCGGAAAGTCTACAAGATGGGGAAGCTCGAACTGGAGGCGCTCAAAGGCGTCGATATGGAAATTCAGCGTGGCGAGTATATCTCCATCATGGGGCCGTCCGGCTCTGGAAAGTCTACCCTCTTCAACATGATCGGGGCGCTCGACAAACCGACCGAGGGCAAAGTCTATATCGACGAGGTGGATGTAGCGCAGCTTGACGCCTACGAACTGGCGTGGCTGCGGTGTCGCAAGATCGGCTATATTTTTCAGACGTTTAACCTGATTCCGGTGATGACGGCGCTCGAAAACGTAACCCTGCCTATGATCTTTGCGGGTATGTCTACCGACGAGTCGATCGACAAAGGGGTGGAACTGCTCAAAACCGTCGGGTTGGGAACGCGCGTCCAGCATAAACCGCTCGAACTGTCCGGTGGACAGCAGCAACGTGTCGCTGTGGCGCGCGCGCTGGCCAACGACCCCGCGATCGTACTGGCGGACGAACCCACCGGAAACCTAGACCGGAAAACGGGGCGAGAGATCATCGAACTGCTCCGTCAACTCAATGAAGAAAAACAGGTCACCATCATTTCGGCGACGCACGACCTCAAGATGCTCGACGTTTCGGATCGCATTCTGTGGGTACAGGATGGCCGCATCGCTAAAAATCAGCGACGTGAAGAACTCGACCTCGATCTCGGCCAGATCGGCGCCGGGGAAGAATAGGAGCAAAAGGCATGGCTTTGTTGAAGTTGCAAGTAGCCGCCGGTCCGCATGACCGACGTGTATGTCCCGTGCGCGTGCCCGTCGATCTGTCGGTCGGAAACGTGGTATCCGTGACCGATACGGTTTCCGGACAGATTGTGCCGGGACAGTGCGCAGGCCAGGAAGGTGCGACGTATCTCACTTGGGTCGTTCCTTCGCTTGACGCGGGGCAGACCCGTGTATACGAGGTATCCGAAGACGCTGTCGGCTCCGGCGGGATACGAATCGTTTCCACCGCTTCGGACCGGATCGACGTCTATACGGGCGAGACGCTGTTTACCTCCTATCGCTATGGAGCCGATCTGGCGCGTCCCTTCTGCTACCCCGTCAACGATACGGCGGGCGCGGGTGTTACGCGGGGCGCCGCTGGCGAAAACCCCGGCGAAACCACCGATCATGTCCATCACCGATCGCTGTGGACCGCATACGGCGAAGTCAACGATACAGACAACTGGAGCGAGGACCGTGATTATGGCCGGACCGTTCACCGTGGATTTGACGTGCTCGAAAACGGTCCGGTGGTCGGTCGGCTGATCGCACGGGGCGACTGGATTTCACGACATGGCACGACCCTGCTAAGCGAAGTGCGCTCGTTTCGTTTCTACGACACCCGCGACAACAAGATACGGCTGTTCGATCTTTCCATCGATCTTCAGGCCGTGACAGACGTGCATTTCGGCGATACCAAAGAAGGCGGTTTTATGGCGCTTCGCGTGGCCACCAGCATGGATGGCTCGCGCGGCGGAAAAATTGAAAACAGCTACGGCGGTATCGGCGAGGCCGAATGCTGGGGTCGCCGGGCCTGTTGGCTCGATTATTCGGGACCGGTGGAAGGGCACTGGGCCGGTGTCGCGGTCATGGAACACCCGGATACGTTTCGAAGCCCCACCTACTGGCACATACGCGACTACGGGCTTTTGGGAACCAACCCGTTCGGAGGAGCCACCTTTACCGGAAACCCTGCCAACACGGGCGCTTACACCTTGCATGCCGGCGAAAGCCTGCGATTTCTCTACCGTCTGGCCGTTCACCTCGGTGACGCCCAAGAAGCCGGTATCGCCGGACTGTATCACGGCTATGTCAATCCGCCAAAAGTCACCACAGTAGAGTAAAATCTCCCCTGTTTTAATGGACTTGTAGACAAGAAGGAATGTGGCAAATGGAAAATCTGTCGATCATGAATTTCGATATTTCGGAAGAACAGGAAGCGTTTTTAGAGATCGTGGACCGAGCCTGCCGGGAAATCCGTCCCGTCGAAGACCGGTGCTATCTCGAAGGCCGGTTTAACGATCAGGTGGTCGAAATCTCCAAACGAGCGCACCTGACCGGCCTGCCCATCGACGAAGCCTACGGCGGCGAGGGGGCGGACCTTATGACCTATGTGTTGGCGCTCGAACGCATCGGCCGAGAAGGCAGTTCGGTGCGCACTTTTTTCTCCGGTCACCTGTCTATCGGGGCGCTGACCATACAGAAATGGGGCAACGAGGATCAGAAGCGCAAATACCTCCCCAAAGCCGCCTCCGGCGAATGGATCATGGCGTTTGCGTTGACCGAACCGACCGCAGGCAGCGACCCCGCTTCGCTACGGACCACGTTCGAAGATTGCGGCACGTACTACAAACTCAACGGAAGCAAACAGTGGATCTCCAATGCCACCATCGCCGATGTCGTTACCGCTTATGCCAAAGATCCGGCTACCGGGCGTATTTCGGCGTTTATCGTCGAACGCAGTTCTCCAGGCTATCGAACGGAAGAACACAAACACAAAATGGGGCTGATCACCTCAGATACCGGTATGATCTATTTTGACGACTGTATCGTGCCCAAGGAAAACCTGCTTGGCGAGCATGGACAAGGTTTGACCGTCGCCTATACGACACTTATGGCGGGGCGGCTCAGCGTGGCCGCAGGGTGTGTGGGGACCATGCAGGACTGTCTCGACGAAGCGGTCAACTATGCCAAACAGCGTATCCAACACGGAAAACCCATCGCCAAACATCAGCTTGTACAACGGCATATCGGCATCATAAGCGCCAATCTCGAAGCGGCGCGGCATCTGACCTATGCCGCCGCCTATGCGAAGATGAAATGGGATGCGGACCTGGAAAACCGCACGCTTCGTGCACGAGCGGACGCCATGATCGCGCGGGCCAAATACTTTACCACCAACGCCTGCTTCGATGCGTCCCACCGTGCCGTACAGGTTTTCGGAGGCAACGGCTATTCCCTCGAATACCGTGTCGGACGCCACGAATGCGATTCGCGCGTAACCCAGATTTACGAAGGAACCAACGAAATTTTGGAACAGAAAATTGCGGTAGACGTGCTCGGCGACCGGCAGTACGAAGCGTACAAATAGAGTTTGTCGAACAGGCTCACACCCTGGGAGGTTGCGTCATGGCCAACGTCGAAACTCTGATCGAAAGCATTCCGGAACATGTTTGGCAGGTCTCTCGGCGCGATTTTATAAAACGACTGGCCGGAGGGCTGGCCGCAGCAGGTATACTCGGTGGAAGTGCCGCCGCGTCGCCGCTTCAGAAAATGGCCGAAAAAACCGCCGGCATGCCCAAAATCGACATAGGTGACGAGCGGTTCTGGCTGTCCGTCAAGGATCAGTTTATCCTCAAGGACGGACTGGCGCTCATGAACGCGGCCAACCTGTGCCCATCGCCCTACTCGGTCATGGAAACGGTGTTCCAGTATACCCGTGACGAAGACACCGACGCCTCGTTTTTCAACCGGGAAAAATTTGGAAGACTTCAGGAAGACGCCCGTTCCAAACTTGCCTACCTGCTTGGCGCCACCGCCGACGAAATCGCCATCGTCCGCAATACCAGTGAGGCAAACAACACCATCAGCAGTGGTTTTGTGCTTAAAGAGGGGGACGAGGTGTTGTTGTCCGATCTCAACCACCCGTCGAACAACAAGGCATGGGAAGTCAAATCGCGGCGGTATGGCTACAAAATCAACTACGCCACGTTTGCCAAAACCCCCAAATCCATCGACGAGATCGTCAAGGCGTTTCGAGACGCACTCACGCCCCAGACCCGACTTATGACCTTTACCCATGTCTCCAACACTACCGGTGTGTTGATGCCGACAAAGGAATTGTGCGCGCTTGGACGCGAACGTGGCGTCTTTGTACATGTGGACGGGGCACAGAGTTTTGGAGCGCTCAAAATCGATCTTGCCGCCATGGGGTGCGACTCGTATTCGGGTAGCGCGCACAAATGGTTTATGGGACCCAAGGAAGTCGGGATTCTGTATGTCCGCAAAGAACGGCAGAAGGACGTATGGCCCAGCATTGTGAGCATACCGTGGCGTGACGACATCGTGGGCGCGCGAAAATACGAAGCGCTCGGCCAGCGTGACGATGGAGCCGTAGCCGCGATGGGAAAAACAGCGGACTTTCACACGGCGATCGGACCGGACCGGGTGGAAGCGCGTATGAGACAGGTAGCGACGGCCATCAAGGAGGGGCTGGGCAAACTCCCCGGCGTGGAACTCACTACTTCCATGGAACCGGCCTTGTCGGCAGGTGTGGTCATTTTCAAACCTGGCATGCTCCACGCTCGGAAGGTGTATGAGCGGCTCTACAGCCATCACCTGATTGCCGGGGCCGGCATGGGACCGAATATCCGGCTGTCACCCCACATCTACAATACGCTGGGCGAGGCCGACCGGGTCGTTGCAGCCATCTCGGAAATGCTCAAGGACGGGGTATAGCGCAGAAACAGGAGAGCAGCCTGAAAGGGTTTTCCGTCTCGGTAGACGAAGTCTGCGAAGGGTAAGTCTCAGGATGTTCCGGCAAGACCCAGCCGGTCTGCAATTCCCTGCATCGCCACGATGACGGTGGCAATGTGTTCGTCCAGCGGGATGCCGAGACTTTCCGCGCCTTGGACGATGTCTTCGCGTGATACGGCGCGGGCAAAGCCCACCTGTTTCATTTTCTTCTTTACCGAATCCACAGAGACCTCCATGACGCTGCGGTTGGGTCGTATGAGCGTCACGGCGGTGACAAACCCCACCAATTCGTCCACGGCAAACAGCGTTTTGTCCATCCGACTCAGACGCGCAAGCCCCAGATAGGTCGCGTGCGATTTGATGGCATAGATGATGTGTGCCGGACAGCCTTCACCTTCCAGAATACCTGCCCCCCGCATGGGATGGTCTTTGGGGTCGGGTGTTTCCTCGTAGTCAAAGTCGTGTAGCAACCCTACGATTCCATAGGTTTCGATATCTTCGCCAAATTTTTCGGCATAGACCCGCATAGCCGCTTCGACGCCCAGCGCGTGTTTGCGCAGACTGTCGGTTTGGGTATGGCGGTAGAGTAGGGCCAGCGCCTGTGCTCGATCCATGTCTTGCTCCTTCCCAAGTTACCAGAAGATATTTCGGCTCATGGCCAGATGCGCCACACGGGCAGAAAAGGACCGCCATGTTCCCAGCATTTGCGCGATGCGCTCCCTGAGAAGCTCAAACCGGTCCCAGTAGTTTAGCAGCAATTTGGCGGATTCTTCGGTCCACTCCGTGTTTTTTCTCGTCTTGACCGACTCGTCGAGCAGGGCCGCCACCTCGGCGGCCGTTTCTTCACAGGCGTCCCGTAGCGTTCTTACGGCAAAGGGGTGTTGTGCTTCGGCCATCAAATCCAACAGACAAAGAATTCGGGGCGCATCGAGGGTTTCGAACAGTTCCCGGATCAACGATTCGCGGATTTCGAAATGTTTCATATCCGCATTCAGCAAGGCGCGTACCGCCATGGGGAGGTCGGTGCGACAAGCATCCAGCGTCGTTTGTCTGACAACGTCGCCGCCGGGGCGGGTAAGGAGGGCAAGCGCGGCTTCGTAAAAATGTGGATGATGCGCCAATCCCCAGAGCAGAGCGGAATAGACGAGCGGCGTCCGGTCGTGAGCAAGATGGCGCAACACTTGTTCAGCGGCGTTTCGGTCGGGATTTCGCAACAGCTCGAACAGCGCGTCGCGTCGAAGAAAGGGGTCGGGATCGTCCAGCAACGACGGCCATGCGTCGTGTTCGGTAATATAGGGCCAGCCAAGCGCGGCGACGACGGCTTCACGGACCTGACGGTCTTCGTTGGGAGCGGTAAGAAGGGCGATAAGCCGCAAAGGTGCGGCATGGATGCGGTCGTCGTTAAAAAGGCTTAGATCGCGCCAAGGGCGGTGATAGCCGAGCACTTGAATCGTGCAACGCCGTATCGAAGCTGGCGTGGACCGATTTTCGGCCATATCCATCAACCAGCCGGTTTCGGCGGGGTCGAGCGTCATTTTTCTAAGCCGCCCGATGGCGGCGCGCCGATTTTCTACGGGTTGCTCGTCGGCAACGGCCAAACAGATCAGGCGATCCAGCGTTTCACGGCCCTGCGTCATGCGGCGTTATTCTCCGCATACCCGGTTTTTACCGAGCCGTTTGGCGAGATACATGTGATCTTCGGCGGCTTTTAGCAAAGAGGCGGTGTCCACATAACGCCCGGCGGACGCCGTTGCCACGCCAAAGCACATGGTAACAGGCCCGCGTTGTCCCGTAAAGGCCATGCGTTCTATTTCCAAGCGAAACCGTTCCGCCAGTACGACGGCTTCATGTTCACCCGTCTGTGGGAGTAAAATGGCGATCTCTTCGCCCCCGTATCGTGCGACGATATCGGCGGGACGCACGGCTTTTTGAAGCGTCTGCGCGATCCCGGTCAGTACCTTGTCCCCGTAGGTATGCCCCAATGAGTCGTTGAGACGCTTGAACTCGTCGATATCCGCGATGACAAGCGAAAGCGGCTGACTGCGGACGCTTGTTTCGGAAAAAAGCCGGTCGAGCGCGTTCTGAAAAAAACCATGGTTGTAAAGTCCGGTAAGACCGTCTTTGTACAACAGACTTCGCACAAGCAACGTGTTTTTTACCCGCAACCGAATGATCTGGAGTTTGTCCGGGTTCATGTCGCCCTTGAAGATGTAGTCATCCGCCCCTTCTTCCAGCCCTTCCCGTTCTTGGCTGGGGTCGATGGTCAGATAGATATAGGGCGGCATGTTTTCACCTTCGCGTTCTTTCATGCGGGCAATGACCTGCCGCCCATCAAGGTCCGGCATGATGATGTCCATCAAAATCAGATCCGGTCGTTTCTGACGCAGAGACCGGATACCCTCTTCACCGCTTTCCACGGTTGTGACCTCGTGTCCGTCCCGCGAAAGGATTTTTTTGAGTACGATGCGCGCGCTCTGTTCGTCGTCTACCACGAGAACGGAAGCCCTGTCCATGTCTTTCTCCTTACGCTCTCAGTGAGGGTTCTCCGGAGGATTCCGTTTCCCCGTTCCGACGGGGAAAAGACCCGTCGAAGGCAGGTTGCAACACACCGGAGGCTCGGTCTCCGGAGGTGGCTATCGGCAGGAGGATACGGAACGTAGAACCGTGCCCAGGCACGCTTTCGATATCGATATGCCCCCCATGCGCGCGCACGATAAGGTCCGCGATCATAAGCCCCAGCCCCATGCCGTCGCTTTCCGACCCTCGGTATTCCTTGAAGATCATATCCATCTCTTCGCGGGTCATGCCTCGTCCGGTATCCGAGATGGCGATACACGCAAAAAGACGCAATTCGCCGGTTTGTGGCGAAGGCGTTTCGACCGTATCTACTTCCAGACGGATTTCGCCATGCGCCGGGGTAAATTTGACCGAGTTTTTGATCAGGTTGTTGAGTACCTGCGCCATTCGAGTGGAGTCCGCCGACAAGTCCGGGAGGGTTTCGTAGGCATCGTCCGGCGGAACGACGAGGCGGATACCCTTTCGTGCGCACAGCGGCTTGCATTGCATGGAACACAAGGCGATGAGATAATCGACCGACACGTCGGACTCGATAGTAAACTGCATCTGGCCGCGTTGAAGTTTTACGTAGTCGAAAATGTCGCCGATGACGCGATTGAGCAGCGTCTGACCGCGCTGGTTAAGATAAACGTCTTCTTTGAGTGAAAGGATGTCTTGTTCCAATTCCGGAGCCTTGCCCGAAACCAGCAATCGGTCGAGCAGGTCCAGCGTATCCTGCAAGAAGCTCTGAAGACCCAGCGCCGGGTTTTGAAGTTCGTGCGCGATGATGCTGAACAACTGTTTGCGACTTCGTTCGTACATCTCGCGTGCTTCCTGAAGTTTGCGTTCTTCGGTGACGTCTTTGATGGAGATGTTGCGTCCGATGCGTTTTCCGCGTGATACAAAGTCGGAAAGATGGCACTCCAAAAAGCGTCCATCTACTGGGACATCCGTTTTTTCCACCGTTTGGTCGAGCGGATCGAAACCAAGACGTTCTCGTATCGTCGGGTGAAGATCTCCTTGGCGAATACCGAGACGTTCCTGTACAAAAACGCTGGCGGCCAGCACCATCCCTTGCAAATCCACGATAAGGATTTCTCCTACGTTTTGCAGGATGGTGTGCATCAGGTCGTGGCTCAGATCCAATTCGTCGCGCAACCGAGCGATTTCGGCTTGTCTGCCAAGTATTTCCCGCAGTCGTTCGCGTTCGGAGCGATAGGACTCCAGCAAGATGTCCGCCTGTTCTTGCAGTTCGCGGTTGGTCGGGGCAAAACAGTACCACCGTTCTCCGGTGCGGTCTATGGCCTCCAGAAGGGTAGATTCCAGCGGCTTGAGCAACCTGGCCGCATGTTCGGAGGTAACCTGCATCCGGACAGCAAGCGTGGATACGGAATGGTAGGCGATCTGGTTGGCGGATAGCGTGTCCAAGGCAGGTAGCACAAGTTCGGACTCGACGCCTGAAAGCGAAAGGGCGTGTTGGAGATGGGTAGCGTTTTCCGTCATAGCGGTTGTCCTTCCGGTGATACGTTTATTCGACGAATACTCGTCCGTAGCAATAGGGTAGCGCTTGAGGAGACGGAAAACAGGACCACGCCAGTCGAGCCTTGCCGATATTTACGCCGGTTCCGGCTTCGGTGTCGTCACCATCGTACAGCACGACGTTGAAACCTATGGTCTGACCGGAGGAGGGTGCTTTTCCACCCGGTAGATCGCGCCATGCGATAGCGGTTTCGATACGGTATCCGTCACCGGAAAAGGAAGACGCCACGCGCATGCCAGGTGCGGTTTTCCGGATCACGCCTTGTCGGGCGTCGGCGTCACGCGCGGCCTCGGCCTGTGGTCCGGTCGTGGTTCCGGGAAAAATACCCACCTTGAACACCGAAAGCGTATTTTCGCTCCGACCGGACGGGTCCACGCATATTTCCACGGCATCGGACCTCCAGTGCCCCTTGATGTCGTCCGGCGCGATGTTGCACACTACGACATCGTCTTTTACCTCGACGGCGACATACAGATAGTCCTTATCGTAGCGTGCGCGGATCGTACCGCTACAGTCGGAGTCGCCACCCGGTAGTTCGCCCGACCATATCCGGGTGGCCGGAATGGTTTCGGCGGGTACGGACACCCAGTCATCCAACCGTCCGTCTATCGCGATAAGTCCGACCGACCGCGAAAGCCGAAGCGCGGGCAGTACGTCGATATGACCGGTATCCACGACGGCATACGCTCCCGTTTCCACCCGCGCCTCCACCCGATAGCTGCCCTGGGCGGTCGTCGCGGGTACGGAGATTGGATAGGGAATTCGCGTTTTTTTGCCGGATGCCACGCTAAACGCCCCGGATGGTCTGTCTTTGTTCCACGATGCGTGCAGGGTCAGAGAAACCCGACCGTGTGTCGGAGTCTGGGTTCGGTTTTCGATCTGTACCCACAGCGTATCGGTATAGCCAGCGCCGATGGACAATCCCGCGTTGAGCAACCCGGCGGCCCATCCGACTTGATGTACATCCGCCCATCGGCGAAACTCGGCGATATCGGTTCTGGGAGCGATGGATACCGACAACGTCGTATCGGATGCAGGCGACACCAGAAGGGAGTCGGGGTTCGGCGGGGTATCGAGATCGTCCAGCAGTCGGTGGGGCGATCGACCGGTAGGTACGAGGGTTCGGACCAACAGAAAAGATTCCGGTGCGGCACGGCGCGGGGGGAGTGTGGAAAATCGGTCGACCCCTTGGGAGCGGTAGTGGCGAAGCGCCGACGCTTTTATCTCGGCGTAGCTCATAAAACGTGTCGGTGAGATATCCGACGTGGGGATGGAGATTGCCCCGGGGTGTTCCGTGTTGTAGTACAGCCGGAGCGGTTGCCAAGGGCGCAGAAATTCTTCTTCGATTTGCTCCGGAAACCGCGACGAATCGCCGGCGGCGTCAAAGGCTTCGGTGGCCAGACGCGCCGCAGCTTGGTGCATCCCGTGTGTACCTGGTCCCGGCCACATCGTGACGATGACCGCGGGGCGAAGCAACCGTACCAATCGCACCAGACGCCCCAGCGTGTCATCATGGTTCCAGACGTCGAAAGCCGCCCGACTGCTGAGCGTATAAAAGAAGTCGGTTTTGTCGAGAAAATAGATCAAATCCACACCGTAGACCGCTGCCGACTTTCGCAGTTCCGCCTCGCGCAGATGTCCCAGCGACGGACCGAGTTCTCTGCCGATCGAGTTGCCGCCCCCTTCACCACGCGTGACCAGCACGATTGCCGTCTTGGCGCCATGATCCAACGCTTCGCGGGCAAACGTGGCGGCCACCCCGCTTTCGTCGTCAGGATGCGCACCGACAAAAAGCAGATCGACGTTAAGCAGGTGATCCGACCGGATCGGTTCGGATGATTGGGCACTGACAAGAGACGGGAAAAGAACGACAAAAAACGCAATAAACAGACCGGAAAGGGCAAAAGAAAAGGGCATCGTAGAGACCGTAGAGCACCCCGGCGAGCGCCGGAGAGCCTGTAGGACGACAGAGATGGCGGAAAGTAAGAGGCTGTCCGAAAAGCGGTTCGTCGGCTAAAGAACGAGCGAGAAAGCCGCTATCAAAACCCACGAAACAGCCATATCTTGAGGATATGGCGATGGAGCGCAACGAAGAGAGCGGTTTTCGCAGTCGTTCGACGCCAGAATACACTTTCCGGGTAGCCACTAGGGAACAGAGAGTTCCGATGCCAAAGGCTCTCCCTATCAGATGGATAGCGGTACGGGGAATCGAACCCCGGTTTGATGGCTGAGAACCACCTGTCCTAACCTCTAGACGATACCGCCGGATGTAACGAAATACGTCGGCTTTGAGCGTTTTCTACTCCCTCTCCGTGTTTGTTTTGTAACTGGGGGGCAGGGATTCGAACCCCAATTCCATGGTCCAGAGCCATGTGTCCTGCCGTTGAACGACCCCCCAATTTTGCCCTGATAATTATACGCGATCTCCCCCCGGTGTCAAGCATTTTGTTCGTCTCCGGGCGATAGCTTTTGCCGTATGGAAAACTTTTAAAAAATCCCCGTTCCCTTACTATGACAGCCCTGTCCATATTCGGAGTCTAAAAGCGGAAAGAAGATAAAATAGCTGTTTCTATTTTGAAATGGTTCCTTTATATTTGGTGTCCGGTCTGCGTCTAAAACCTATACGAAGGTCGATATCCCATCCCTGTATACACCCCTCAAAAATCGCCCTTATGAATCCTGATAGACCTTTTCAACTGTTTTTGTTTTCGGTGGAGCCTACACTCGTAAAGACAGCCACAGCGGCCGGGGTAGACGGTTTTATCGTCGATTGGGAGCAAAACGGAAAAGAAAATCGTCAAACCGGTTACGACACTCAGATCAATGCCAATACGCTTGACGACTTGAAACGGGTTCGCTCCTGTACCGATGCGCTGGTGATTTGCCGTCTGAACGCCTACGGTTTGGCTACGAAAAGCGAGATTGAGAAAGCCGTAGCGGCAGGAGCGGACGAAGTGCTTCTTCCGATGGTCCGAACCGTAGAAGAGGTCGAGTGCGTGATAGGACAGGTGCGGGAACGATGCCGTGTCGGCATTCTGATCGAAACGATGTCTGCCGTCTCTCTTGCCTCCTCCATTTCGCACTCCCGCTATCCAGAGTATACATAGGACTCAACGACCTGTCGATAGACCGTAAAACGCCTTCGATTTTCACCAGTTTGACGGACGGTACGGTGGAAACCGTTTGCGTGGCCCTCCGGGATATCCCGTACGGATTTTCCAAACTTACCCTGCCCGACAAAGGGGATCCGATTCCGTGCCCTTGGCTGATAAACGAAATGGTACGGCTTGGAGGGGTATTCAGCTTTTTGCGGCGTTCCTTTTTTCGGGATACGGCGGGACTGCAGTTAGAGGTCGAAATTCCTCGTATCCGCCATGCCATACAAGACATGAAAACGCAGGCTATCTCCAGCATACAAGACACCCATCTAAAACTTAGACAACTTGTGGCTACGTTGTCTGTTTCACTCATCTCCTTTTTATGACGCTGTCAAACCAAAGGGTGCTTGTCACCGGCGCCGGCGTAGTCCGCGCGCTGCTTGACACGGGAGCCGCAGTACATGCGACCGTCAGACCGGAAGGAAAGCTGTGGCGGTTACACGACATAGAACCGCAGATCGCGCTTCACCGATTGGATATCGACGATGAGGTGGCTGTAGGACGGACGATCCGGCATATCCGTCCCGATCTGTGTATCCATCTTGCCGTGCCCGGCGGTCACCCGTCCGATTCGTAGACCAGGGTCGGTCAGCTTCACACCAGCGTGATGGGTACATGGCATCTCATAGAAGCTCTGACTGCGGTATCTTGCCAACGGTTTGTCCACGTCGGCAGCAGTCTGGTATACGGCTCCCATTCGGAACCCTTGCAGGAAGCCTTTTATCCGCAACCCACCACGTTTCGTGGGATGACCAAAGCCGCTGCCGACATGGTATCCAGCTATGTGGCGACAACAGGATCGCTCTCCTGTGCCATTGTCCGTCCCTTTTCGGTCTACGGCCCATGGGAAGGCGCTTCACGGCTGATCCCCACCGTCGTCCTTGCCGGGCTGCGCCACACGCCCATACGGCTTACGGCGTCCGAATACCGCCGAGACTTTGTATTTATCGACGATGTGGTGGATGTCTGTCTGCTGGCTTTACAGCGACCGGAGGCAAACGGAGAGATTTTCAACGCCGGTTCGGGAGAGCAACATAGCAATCAAGCGGTAGTCGCCCTGATCGAAGCGTTGACCGGAGAAAAGATTCTTATCAACCCCGAACCCTTTCCCGCCCGCCCGCCGGATACCCTGAACTGGATCGCCGACATGTCGAAAACGCGCAGGTTGCTGGGATAGACGCCCGCATATACCCTGCGAACCGGACTTGAAAAAACTATGGCAAGGTATCGCCAAAACCTTGATCTGTATGAATGACTATGATGCAATGCCCATGGAAACACCGCCGACATTCGACCTGAGCATCGTTGTTCCGGTATATCGAAACGAGGAAACGCTGGAGACGTTGGCAGGACGCCTCACAGATACGCTCAAGCCGCTTGCTGTTCGGTTTGAGATCGTATTTGTCAACGACGCCTCACCGGATCGCTCTCAAGAGGTGCTATGCGAAATTGCCCGGAAACATACGGCAGTGGAAATTGTCGAGCTAAATGAAAACATCGGTCAGAATCGTGCCGTGCTAACTGGGTTAACTCGGGCGAGCGGACGGTTTGCGCTGATCATGGACGCAGACCTTCAAGATCCGCCGGAAGCCATCCCCGCGCTGTGGAGGACGATACAGGAAACCGGTTGCGCGGCTGTTTTTGCACGCAGAAGGGGAAAATACGAATCTTTTCCACGACGATTGAGTTCCTATATCTTTAAAACCGGTTTACGTCTTGTTTGCGGAATTCCCCGAGACGCCGGACTTTTTGTGCTGATCGGCCGGAACATGATAAAACGTCTGCTGGCGTTTGACACCCAAAATCCGTATGTCGTCGCCATGATCGCCTGTACCGGTCTGCCGACCGTTTCCATTCCCGTTCCGCGAGCGATGCGAGAAAAGGGAACCTCCGCCTACACCTTAGGAAAACGGCTTCGGGTAGGGTGGAACGCCGGTAAATGGGTGCTTGCATGGAAATATGACCGTCTGAAAAACAACCGATCGGAGCGATTTTCGACATGAGCACGGATCAATACAATGCGTGGCAGATAGAATATTTCGATCCTGCAACAAAACATACCATGATTCCGGGCGATACCCCCTATATCCGCAGGCATATCGAAGAAACGCTCGATATGGCCGCGTATACGCCCGGCGAGCGGCTTCTCGAAGTGGGTTGCGGTATGGGGCGCGATATACCGCAGGGTTGGCCGGACGGGGCATACGCCCGGAAGGGTTCGATCTTTCACCCAAACTGCTGGCCTATCTAAAATCGGTCTTGGCCGGATCGTACGACATTCCGCTGTACTGCGGTGATATCGAAACCCCGCCTGCACATCTGGAAGAACAGTTCGACGTGCTGGTGGGGTTTTTTGTGCTGCACCATCTCTTCGATCTGGAAAAAGGAATGGCTGGCGCGGCGCGGCTACTCAAACCGGGGGGGCGCATGGTATTTCTCGAACCCAACCCGTTCAACCCCCTTTACTACGCTCAGGTCGCGCTGACTCCTCGGATGAAGTGGCGTGCCGAAAAAGGGCTTACCCGTATGCGCCCCCCTATACTCGAAAAGACCATGCACAAGGCAGGTCTTTCGAGATTTTCCATGCGCCGATTCGGTTTTTTCCACCGGTTCTCTCCAATCATCCTGCCCTGCATGGCATCGAACGACAGCTCGAAGGTTTTCCACTCTGGCGTTTTGCCCTCCCCTTTCAGCTTTTCCGGGGCGACCGTGTCTAAACGTCGCTTCCATGTCGTACCCTTCATGAAAAATACGATCTCGGATGGATGGTTCGCAGTACGGAAGCTATGGGAGCGGGCAAGCGCAACCAGCCATCTTCGTGTGGCCGGATGGGCGGTGCTTTCGATTTTAGGGATTTACCATGCTATATGCAGGGGCTTTCTGGTAGACGAGACTTGGTATCTTCGTGTCATTCAACGGATGCTCGAAGGTGAAACGCTGTACCGCGATGTCTATCTCAACGTCACTCCGCTGCCCGCCTATCTCACCGTGGTCTGGATCGGGGCGTTCGGTGTCGAGATGCTGGCGATGCGGATGCTGACGGTCGTATGTTTTCTCCTTACGGTGGCCGTCTGTCTCCGGATCGCTCGGCTGGTAGACATCGGAAAAAAGGCGCAAGGGCTACCGGTCATTTCGTTGTGTGGATATGCGCCTCCAGGAGAAATAGGCTTAGGCGCTCCCTATTCCCCGTTGGCTTTTCTGTTTTTTTTATGCGCGTTTAGCCTCATCCTGAAATGGAAAGAAGAATACCCACCGCCCCCGGTGCTTCCATCGGAAGGGAGGGAACGGAAATGGCGTTCCCTCCTTCTTCTTGCCTCCGCCGGTGCAATCGCCGCGCTGTCTTTTGCCTCGAAACAGAATATAGGGGCGATCGCCCTTGCCCTGACGGGGTTTGTGGTTGTTGCCGCCGATCCGCGTCGCAGTTTGGGACCCATTGCCCTGCTTGGCAGCGTTTTCTGTCTCACCACGACAGCCCTGCTCCTGCCGGTATGGTTTACCGGTGGATGGCCTCAGTTTCTTGACTACGGTTTTCTAAACAAAACATCCTATCTAACTTATGGGGGCATATCCTACTGGGGGGGCTTTTGGCGTCTTTTGAAGATGATATCCGATCCCGGCGCCGTGGATATAGTGCGCCAAATAGGCCGGGAAGCCATGTCCTTTTTCCCCATAGCCGCCGGCATGGCGTTGGTCTTTTCATGGAGGATGTTAAGATCAAATCGGCATATCTGGCCGCTTTGGGGATTCTTGATCGCCGGTTTTCTATGCGCCTATCCACGCTTTGATTATATCCACCTTGCCATGGCGCTTCCCCCCGCCATGATCGGGCTTTTGTATGCGTGGCGGTCTTTCGCCACTGTGTTTGCCGCATGGACACGGTATGTCCATGCCGGAGTCGCCGTGTGGGTTTTTCTGTGGAGTGTTTATATGGCCAGAGACGGCATGCATTGGCTTCTGTCGGATCATTATCGGTTGGCAGATCTTCCGCATTACCGCGGGATTCTGGCGCACCATGCATGGCATGAAAAGGTCCGGCGAACAGCCGAAGACATACGGCGTTATGCGACGGACGACCACCCCTTTATTCTTGGAGCCTTTACTGGATTCTATTATCTTCTGACCGGACTCAAAACCCCTACCCCGTTTGACATACCCATGAGAACATCGCTGGGTCTACATGGAACCTAACAGACCATACAAGCCATAGAAAACGGGTGTATCCGGCAGGTGTTGGTATATGACCGTTCAGATCCTGATCTTCTATTCCCCACCAAGTTGGCATCCTATGTGTATTCAAACATGAAGGCGGGGCGCCAAGTAGGGGATTACACGATTTATCAACTTCCCCGTAACAAGCAACAGGGTTTGTAGTTCAACACCAAAGGCGTTGTCCACGATGGCCGGTTGATAGCGGCCCTGCGGATGTTCTCCGCAGCGATGCTGTCGGCAAGTCCAGCGTGACCGCACGACACACAGAGAAATTGCGCTTGAGAAGGCGTAGGAAGAAGTTTCAGGGAGATAGTAAGTTTCATATCCATAACACACAAAACAGGTCGTTATTGGTCAGTGGGTTTCTCACTGTCAACCCTTTAGGGCATTCCTCCCCACAGCAAGCTGATGGGGTTTCCATCCCACTGGAGAAGAAATGAAGGTCTCTTCGCTTTTCTGAACCTGTTGTTTTTTGTCCCTTTCTCCTACGCCGTTATCGCGTTTGCATTTACGACCGATGTCTATTCGGGCGAGCTTCGCAACACGGTGATATGGCTCCTGATGGGTATAGCCCTGTGGAAATATTTCCGTTGCCATGTTTTTGCCGTTCGCATAACATATCTGCAAACCCTTAACCCTCCTTCCGGCAAAACAGGACGTCTACGATGCGTGTTTCTCACGATCTTCTTCCCATGACACGCGACCCACTGTCGCATTACGGAAACCTCGAAGCGGTCGTCCGCGGTATTCGGGAACACCGCCCGCTCGATCTGAACGCCGAGCAATGGCACAAAGAACACCCCTCCGAATCTTTCGACATCTGGGCGGAACAAGCCAGAGGCTGTCTTTTGACGGGGCTTCATTACGACCCCGGACCGCTCGATCTGCGCGCTGAAATCCTTGATCGGGAAGAAAGAGAAGACTACATCCAAGAGTTGGTATTGTTCAACACGACTCCATGGATACGGGTGGCAGGCTATTTTCTCTAACCCACCGGGCTTTACGCACCCGCCCCTGCCATCATCCTTATGGACGAATGGGGCGGCCCCATGCTTTTCGGAAAAGAGCGCATCGTCCGTACCGACCGCGACCACCCAGCGCTCGAAGAACATCGAGTGGTTTATCATAGCGGAAACTATCTCGCCGAGGTGTTTGTGCGTCAGGGTTACGCCGTTCTGTCGATCGACGCGCATCATTTTGGGGAGCGCGCGCCCAGAGGCTTTAACGGCATTCCCGATTCCTACGATCCCTTTTCCCTGTTCTCCGAGGACTTTGACGAAATACACCGGTTGGTACAGGAACAACTCTATTTGGGTGTGCGTCAGTTAAACTGGGCCGGCACCACGTGGATGGGGCTCAATTTCTGGGACGACAGCCGTTGTGTGGACTATCTGCGTACACGCCGCGAAGTCGATCCGCAACGTATCGGATGCACCGGACTGTCCGGCGGCGGATGGCGGACCAACATCCTTGCCGGCCTGGACCGCCGCATCAAGGCTTCGGTAAGCGTGGGTTGGATGACTACGGGCGACTATCAGCAGGTTTACAACCTACATGGCGCAGTGGGCACGTTTTGTCTTTTGCCCGGTGTATGGAACCGCATCGACGTGCCGGACCTCGCCGTCATAGCCGCGCCCGGCGCGAGCCTTGTCGTGGTAGGAAGCGAAGACCATCTCTTTCCACCGGAAGCGCAGATCGAAGCCGCCCGCCAGATTCAGGCCGGATACGCATGGGCAGGCTGTCCGGAACGGTTTACGTTTTACAATCCACCCAAACCCCACTGCTACGACGCCGATATTCAAGAAAAAGCCATCGCATGGTTTGACCGTCATCTGAAGGAGTAAAGATTACTGCCGATGACCGCACCGCCCGTCGTTGAGGCCGAAGAACATATTACCGACATTATCCCGCCCGACAACGGTTCCGGCCCGCTCTGGTGTTATGGTTCCCCGACCGTCGTGCGGCGCGGTGAAGAATTTTTTGTCACCATTC
>VGJU01000035.1 GCA_016867335.1 Candidatus Zixiibacteriota bacterium
ATAAAGACCATGGCTGTAGGCACTTCGCATCTGGAAATTGTCATTCACGATACAGGCAGGGGCATTCCGGAAGAGCATTTGGACCACATTTTCGAGCCTTTTTTTACCACCCGGCCCGGCGGCTCCGGTCTGGGATTGACCGTGGCGGACCGGATCGTGCGTGACCATACGGGTATGATCGAGGTCATCAGCCCACCCGGAGCCGGAACCACTTTTATCATCCGTTTGCCTCAGTACCAACCCGATCCGCTCGTTACCCGGATTCCGGAGGCCCACCTATGAACCGCGGTCCGATGGCATCGATTCTTCGATCTACCCTGACCATGGTGCTGGCCGGTGGACAGGGAGAACGGCTCCATCCGCTTACCCGCGACCGGGCCAAACCCGCCGTACCTTTCGGTGGTATCTACCGGATCATAGACTTTACCCTCTCCAACTGTCTCAATTCCAATCTACATCGGATTTACGTGCTTACCCAATATAAGTCGGATTCACTCAATAAACACCTTCGCTTAGGGTGGAACATTTTTCACGAAGAACTCGACGAATTTATCGTAAGCGTTCCACCACAGTTCCGAGGCAGCGCTGACTGGTACAAGGGTACGGCGGACGCCATTTTTCAGAATGTGTACACGCTTCAGGAAGAACGCCCCGAACGAGTGCTCATCCTCGCAGGCGACCATATCTACCGGATGGACTATGGCGAGATGCTTCAGTTTCACGAAGACAACCGGGCGGACCTGACCGTGGCGGCCGTCGAGGTTGACCGTGTCTCGGCGCAGGGGTTTGGTGTGATGAGCGTGGACCGAAAATATCGGATCACCGACTTTGCCGAAAAACCCGCCGACCCTTTTCCACACCCAGAGCGGCCCCACCGGGTGCTGGTGTCCATGGGGATTTACGTTTTTGATACGGCTACGCTGGTCCGGGCCATCAGCGCGGATGCAAGAAAAGAGAGTCATCACGATTTCGGAAAAAACATCGTGCCCGAACTGGTGCAATCGCACCGGGTATTTGCCTACCCATTCGAGGATGAAGAGGGCAAGCCGAGATACTGGCGCGATGTGGGTACGCTGGACAGTCTGTGGGAAAGCAACATGGACCTTGTATCGTCGCATCCGATTTTCGAACTCGACCGAGCGGATTGGCCGATGCGAACCTATCTGGAGGCGCTTCCGCCCGCCAGAACCGTATCCGGTGGCGGGGGCGATGCAGGGGCGGTACTCGACTCGATGATCTCAAACGGCTGCGTGATCAACGGGTCGCGCGTCGAACGTTCAATTCTCTCGCCAAACGTCCGTGTGGAAGCCGGAGCGACGGTGTCCGAGTCGGTCGTGATGGACCGGGTGACGATAGGGCGCAACGCCCGGGTCCGGCGTGCCATCATCGACAAGGGGGTCCACATTCCGGATGGTTACGAGATCGGGTACGATGCCGCAAAGGATGGGAAAAAGTTTGCGGTGACCTCCAAAGGCGTCGTGGTTGTGCCCAAAGGTATGATTTTGGATCACGGCGTGTAGAGGTGGAGCCAAATCGGAGTAGACGCTCAGAATATCTCTATGCTGAGATATCTCTTCGGGTTGTTTTTGATATCCATGATCAACCCGTCGAGGTTGACCATCAGCCGATCCATGTCGTTGTAGAGTTTGTCGTCTTTTATCAGCTTGCCTACCGTACCCTCTCCTTGCTCTATCCGCGATAGAATCGTTTCGAGCGACACCGTAGTGCGCTGAAGCCGGGCGATCATGGTATTCAACTCGTCGGAGCATTTTTCGAGGTTGGTAAGCGTATTGGCGATTTTTGTTTTTTCGGACACCGACAGTTCTTGCATGTTGCCAACGAGTTTTTCCATCCCGGCTACGGTACGGTGGATTTGCTGACGTTCCTGATTGAGCGTGGCAAGCAAGGTTTCCGTGATTTCGTGTACGTTGTTGAGACTCGTCCGGATGGATCGCCCCGACGCCGGATCGAGAAGCGTGTTGGCGTTGTTGAGCAGTGTTTGCACCGAAAGACCTAGTGTATCGGCTTTGAGCATGATCTCGGACAGTCCCGGAGAACTTTTTCCGAAAAGCCGTTCGCCGGTCGTGGCTATGTCCGGACTACTACCTTTATGGACGATCAACGCCTTTTCCCCCATGACGCTGCGGTCGATGGTTTCGAGCCGTGAGTCCTGCGGCAGCGGATACGGGTCTTCAAGACGCATGAGTACGATAGGGATCTGGTTTTCGAGTCTGACCGATTCTACTTTTCCGATGCGCACCCCGCCCAGCATCACCGGATCGCCCCGGTTTACGCCGTTGACATCTTGAAATTCGCCTTCGAGCAGATACGTGTCGCTGGTGATCCGCCAGTCTTTCAAATAGAACAGCCCCAGCACGAATATGACCACGGCAAGCAAAAAGGCCACACCCAGTTTGGCCTCGTCGGGAATAAGTTTTTTTCTAAAGGTGGACACGCGCATTCTCCTTTTGCACGTGCCGCACAAGGGCGGCAGGGCGCGTCTATTTACAGTAGGGTTTTAGCAAGCAGATAGTCCAGCACGAGGATCAGGATGCAGGATACGACGACCGTGTTGGTCGTAGCAGCGCCCACGCCTTCGGCGCCTGATCCGGGACGCACTTTGAAACCTTGATAACAGGCTACGGAGGTAATGGTAATTCCAAAGGCAAAGGCTTTGGCAAGACCGAAATAAGCGTCTTTGGTTCGGAAAAACTGCCGCATTCCGCGTTCGAATTCGGGAATCGAGACATCCATGGTATTGACGGCGACTACCATGCCGGAGAGTACGCCGAGCAAGTCGGCAAATACGACGAGTACCGGGAGCATGAACATACCGGCAAGGATACGCGGAATGGCAAGATACAACACGGGATCCATGGCCATGACTTTCATGGCGTCGAGTTGTTCGGTAACTTTCATGGTGCCGATTTCGGCGGCGATGGTTGCGCCGACACGCCCCGACAACACCAACCCGCCAAGCACCGGGGCCAGTTCGAGTAAGACCGATCCGAGTACGATGCTTCCGACGAGATACAACGGGACATACCCTTGAAACTGGTATCCTGTCTGCACCGATGTTACCATGCCGGCGAAAAAGGCGATGATTAAAACGATCGGGAGCGAGTGGATGCCGATTTTGATCATCTGACCGATCATGAGCGCCCAATAGTCACGGACACGCGGGAGCATGATGATGATTTTGACCACCATGTCGCCAAATTGGCCCATGTTTTCCAGCGCCCAGAGAGTCCGTTTTCCGAGGATGGTAAGCAGGTTGATCATAAAGGTTATCCGGCGATGAGCGGAGCGATGACCAGCGCGACGACCGACATGAGTTTGATCAGAATATTGAGCGAAGGACCGGACGTATCCTTGAACGGATCGCCGACCGTATCGCCTACGACGGCAGCTTTATGCGGCTCGGAGCCTTTTCGATATTCGGTACCTTCGATGGAAAGGCCTTCTTCGAACATTTTTTTGGCATTGTCCCATGCGCCACCGGCGTTGGCCTGAAAGATCGCCAGCAATACGCCGGATACGGTAACGCCGGCCAGCAACCCGCCCAATGTCTCCGCGCCAAAAATAAAACCCACCAAAACCGGGGATCCGACTGCCATCAGACCGGGGGCGATCATTTCACGGATCGCCGCTTTGGTCGATATCTCCACGCAACGCCCGTACTGCGCTTTTCCGTGCGCGGCGTCAAAAGTCCGTTTGTCCTCGTCGGACCATGTTTCGTCGGACTTATATTTTTTCATAACGGCGAGTGCGGCGGCAAGTTCCGGAATTTCTCGGAATTGTCGCCGTACCTCTTCGATCATGGACATGGCGGCGCGTCCGACCGCACCCATGGCCATGGACGAAAACAGAAAGGGCATCATGCCACCTACGAACAGACTGGCCATCACTTGCGGCTGAGCGAGGTCGATTTGGGTGATACCCGCCTGTACCATAAAGGCGGCTAAAAGTGCGAGTGCGGTCAGCGCCGCCGAACCGATGGCAAAGCCTTTTCCGATCGCGGCGGTCGTATTGCCTACCGCATCGAGCCGATCCGTACGCGCCCTCACCTCGCGTGGCAATTCCGACATTTCGGCGATGCCGCCTGCGTTGTCGGCGATAGGTCCGTAGGCGTCTACGGCAAGTTGTATACCGAGATTGGAGAGCATACCGAGCGCGGCCATGGCGATACCGTAAAGACCGGCAAAATGATAGGCGCCCATGATGCTGGCGGCGATCATCAACATCGGGATGGCGGTAGACTGCATGCCTACCCCCAGCCCGGCGATGATGTTGGTGGCCGCCCCGGTCAAAGACTGACGCGCGATGCCGGTGACGGGACCGGTATGCGTGCCGGTGTACCGCTCGGTGACGATGCCTATACCCAGCCCGGCGGCAAGCCCGATCGCCGTAGCGATAAATACGCCCATGCTCGTATAGTCTGTGCCACCCATACTAAACTGCGCCGGAAGAAGCAGGTCGATCAGAAAGTACATGGCGGCGACGGTGATGAGCGACGAACCGATGACGCCCCGGTTCAGACCGGTTTGCGGGTTGCCGCCTTCTTTGACCGAGACGAAAAACGTGCCTACGATCGACAGGACGATTCCGGTGGCGGCGATGACCAGCGGCAGGACGACAAAGTTGATGTCATAGACGCCGGCGACGAGAATACTGGCACCGAGAAGCATCGAGCCGATGATGGCGCCGACATACGATTCGAAAAGATCGGCGCCCATACCGGCTACGTCGCCCACATTGTCGCCTACGTTGTCCGCGATGGTGGCGGGGTTGAGCGGATGGTCTTCCGGGATACCGGCTTCGACCTTGCCCACAAGGTCCGCTCCCACGTCTGCGGCTTTGGTATAGATGCCTCCGCCGACGCGCGCAAACAACGCAATCGAAGAAGCACCCAGCGAAAATCCGGAGATGACGTTCAACACCCGGTTCATGGCGGTCTGGTCCGTACCAAACATACCGGTATAGATGAGAAACAGGATGCCGATGCCCAAAAGCCCTAGCCCTACTACGTTAAGTCCCATGACCGAACCGCCGGCAAAGGCCATGTTGAGTGCCTGCGACAAACTCGTTCGGGCGGCGTGCGTGGTCCGGTAGTTGGCCTTGGTAGCCACGCGCATACCAAGAAAACCCGAAAGCACGGATGTAAAAGCGCCTATCACAAACGAAAGGGCGATGATCGCGCTGGAATCTTCCTTTCCTGCGTTGGCCACCCCGAGCAGTATGGCTACGATGATAACGAAAACCGAAAGCACACGGTATTCAGCCTTCAGAAAGGCCATGGCCCCCTCGGCGATACTGGCGCCGATCGCTTTCATTCTGTCCGTGCCGCCGTCCTGTCGGGAAATCCAGACCGTTTTCCAGAACGCATAAAGAACGGACAGAACACCCGCTCCGATAGCGGTGCACAAAAGAGTATCCACCCCGGTCTTGCTCCTTTTGGTCTTGCTGTGCGAAAAAATGAGAACCTTGTCCTACCGCAGTTAAGAACCAAAAATTATAAACAAAATCGGGTTGAGAGCAAGCACTTTTTCGGCTTGTCGTTCTTCGAACACAGGTGGAAACCGAAAAAAGGGACGGCAGATCGCCTGCCGTCCCTTTGAACCAGCTTCCCGGAAACCGGGAGCGGAAAAAAACAATGACAAATCTTACCGCAATCTGAACCGTACCGGAACCGACATCCATACCGACACCGGCCGGTTGTTCTGGATGGCCGGGGTCCAAGGGATGGCTTTTACGGCTTCGACCGCCGCTTCGTCCAGCCCACCACCGATACCTTTTCTGACCTGAACATCGCGTACTTTGCCCTCTTTATCGATCAGCGCGAAGAGAATTACCGTACCCTCGATGCCTGCGTTGCGCGCCATTTCCGGATAGACGGGTTTGATAGGACGCACAGGGGCAGGCGGTGTTTCGAAGGCGACAAAAGTGTCCGGCGCGGGTAGCGCGTCCTCTTCGATGACGATTTTTTCTTCCCTGGGCGCTTCGATGACGATATTCGCTTCCTCGATATCCTGCACCACCGGCGCGACGCTCTGGCTCATTTCCGTCTGCGTGGCGATGGTCATCTCGGCGGAAACTTCCGTGTCGTCCACGGGTTCCGGAATACCGATCACGGGCTGAGAAGGCGCATTTACCGGAATGTCCGGCATGGTCGGGGCTTCGGTCAGCGCCGGCGGCGGTCCCAGATCGGCGTAGGTAACGATACGGGTTCCCGTGGCCCGGCTACGCTCTATGATGGCGTTGACCGTAAAGTACCCGGCCGCCGCTACCAGATGGAGAATGAGCGCGAAAATCGTGGCCTTCCGGACAAAGGGCTGGTAAAAGAATTTCAGATCGGATTCTTTTTTGAGCGGGAAATGTTCCGCCCGGAGGATCGTTATCATGACCCGAATACCTCCATGACTTCTTGTTCTTCCAGCACGGTGATGCTGAAACGGTCCACTTTCCCAAGCTGGAGTTCGTCCATTATGTTGACCATCTGCTCATAGGGACTTGTACGTTGGATTTTGATCAGGGTCACCAATTTGGACTCGCCGCTGTGCGTTTCGGCGTTTTCCTTGTCCTTGTCGAGAATCAGTTTCTGGACTTCCTTGAACTCGACGGGTTCCGGGGTCATGTCTTCGCCGATATTCCAGTATACGCGCCCGTCCTCCAACATCCGAATGACCAGCACGTTGGATTCGGCGATTTCCACCGGAGTGTCTTCCGCAGGAATATTGAGTTCCATCGTTTGAGGCGACCGGAATACTGTCGTCACCATGAAGAAGATGAGCAACAGAAAGGCGACGTCCACCATAGGCGTCATGTCGATATGCACGCCGAGACGGGCTTTCTTTTTTCGGAATCCTCCGCCCTTTTTACCGCTGCTGCGTTGCGGCGCATTGACCGCTGCCATGGCTCATCACCTCCCTGCAAGCTGCTGGTTCGACAGGTCGATTTCCCGCGAACTCGTTGTATTTTTCTTTATATCGTCTTCGTAGTTGGTCACCAGATTGAACCGCGTGTTCTTGGTTTTCTGGAAAATCTCCATCATGTCGCTGACCACCCCGAACTCAGATTCCTTATCCGCTTTTATGGCAATGCGAAGTCTCGGGTTGCGGATGCGAGCCTCGATAAGGGCTTTTTCCAGTTCGGACAGTTCTATGCGTACCTCGGGTTGCGGCTCCAGACGCCAGAAAATCTTGTTCTCCGGTTTGGGGCCGATCGACAGGATGATAACTTCCGATGTCGGCAATTCGATCACCGAGTGCGAAAAAGGAAGCTGAATCGGAATCGATTCGGGCGCCTTGAACTGCGTCGTACTCATAAAGAAAATGAGCAGTAGAAAGGCGACATCCACCATAGGCGTCATGTCCAGCACCACAGGTGGGTGTTTCTTTGTTTTGGCCATATCATGAACTCCTTGTCATACGGTCTTTGCAAAAGACAGGACCAGATGCCGGAAAGACACCGGATCGGCCCGCCGTTTTCATGATCGGCCGGACAGAATAGCTATTACTTCCTGCGAAACCTCATCGACCGCGTACGTAAACTGATCTACTTTGTTGATAAAGTAGTTGTAGGCCACGATACCCATGATGGCGGCGGTCAGACCGCCGGCGGTGTTGATAAGAGCTTCCGAGATACCAAGCGACAACATGATGGCATCCGGCGCGCCTTCTTTGGCCATGGCTTGGAAGGAGCGAATCATACCGATGGTCGTTCCGAGAAGTCCTACGAGAGTCGAGATCGTTGCGATGGTCTGCAGGGCGATCAGGTTGCGTTCGAGAAGCGGCGTTTCGAGGGCGTTGGCCTCTTCGATGGCCCGGCGGATTTCCGCTACCTGGCGGTCGCTGGTCAGGTTTTCCTTGGATACCGTCTGGAAACGTTCGAGACCGGCGCGCAACACATTGGCCATGGTACCCCGCTGCTGATTGCAAAGTCCGATCGCTTTGTCCATTTCTCCCTTGCGGATCGCTTCCATCGCATCACGCAGAAACTGCACCTGCGATTTAGCGCCGCCTGCCTTTTTAAGAGTGAGGACGCGTTCGATGATAAAAGTGATGTCCATCATCGTCAGCACCATAAGAACGATAACCAGCGGTCCCCCCTTCTGCACGAATTCGGGGAGCATGGTATAAAAGATGATCGTGGATACGACGAAACAGGCTACCAGAATGATCCCAATAAATGCCCCTGGCCGCATGGTTGCTTCTCCTTTTGGGAACAAGGATACATGGATGGAAACCAAAACGCGCTACTTGCCAACATCTCCGGTCCGTTTGCAACAACGGTCCCTGTCGCACGGTTTGTCTTCTTCGGAACCACCACCTTTCTCAGGGTTGTCGATCTGGCTGCCGGTCTATGCCTGTAGCCGACAGGCCCGGTTGAATACTGCTTTATTTTCCACTCATTTCATCTGTTCGAGTGCTTTGCGCACCGTATCCAACTGTTGGCGGGCCGTAGCGTTGTTCGGGTCGAGTTTGATCGTTTCACTGTACTCTCTTACGGCCGCATCCAGTTGCTGAGAGTTGGTATAAGCCTGAGCCAGCAACAGGTGATACGAAGCGTTGTCCGGTTTGAGTTCGACGGCCTTTTTTCCGTTCTGAATGGCGGTAGCAAAGTTTTTACGCATCAACCCGATCTGTCCCAAGCGAAAATAAGCGTCGTCGTCTTGGGTATTGGTTTGTAGAAGTTCTTCGTACACTTTTCTGGCATTGTCGTAATCCGTCAACATCAAATAGGAAGAACCCAGAAACTTGCGGGTCTGGAGCAACGCTTTCGGATCGTCGGCTTTGCGGATGTCGAGCACCTTGAGAAAAGCGTCCCGCGCCTGAGCGCCGTCGCTTAACACAAGGGCCGATAGACCGATATACAGATAGGTCGGGTAGGATGTAGAGTCGTGCGGAAGTTTGGCACGCAGCATCTGGATGGCCGACTGCAGGACGGACGCCCGGAGTTCCTTGTTGTCGCCCGTGTTGCGGGATTCGTTGTAAAGCTCCTGACCCAGCGAAGAGTATACGTTGCTTAATCTGGACCGGTCTTCATCGGATTGTTTTGCAAGGACCGGCTCCAGACGCGCCGTGACTTTGGCTACCGCTTCTGTGTACTGCTGCTGCTTGATAAAGGATCGTCCGTAATAGGCGTAGCTGTTCTGATCCTGTGGGTTGATTTCGATGGCACGTTCCAAGTGCGGATTGGCCGCGGCAAACTTTTGCTGATCGAAATATACCAGTGCCAGTTGAATATGAGGCTTTTCCGAGGCGGTGTTGATTTCGATGGCTTTTTTCAAATGCACGATACCTTGGTCATATTGACCGATATCCGCCTGCGTCTTGAGCCACCCTGCCAGATAGACCAGATCGAAATCGTTGGGATTCAGGGCTACGGCTTTGTCGACGGCGCTGTTGGCCTTGCTCAACTGTCCCGACGCGGCCAGCCCTTCTGCCAGTGGCGCGTAGATTTCGGTTTTGTTGGGGTTTAGCTGTATGGCCTTTTCAAGATACGGAACTGCCATTTTGGGGCGTTGGGTCCGGTTGAGCGACTCGCCCAGCATATAGTTGGTTTCCGCGTTGTCGTATCCTTTTTCTATGGCCTTTTGCAAAGGCTCGACCACGCCGGCGTATTGTTTGGCTAGAAACATGATGTAGCCTTGCTGATAATAGGCGTCGTTCAGATTTGGATCGAGCGACAGCGCTTTCTTGTACTCTTCGATGGCCTGATTGAATTGTCGCGTTTCGAAATAGAGTTTGCCAAGCTGATAATGCGTAAACGCGGCATTCGGGGAGTTGGGTTCCATGGACAACGCTTTGTTGTAAGCGTTGATCGCAATGGGCCACACTTTCATGGCCGTATACACATCCCCCATGCCGCGCTGATACACGGCGTTGTTCGGATCGGCCGCCACGGCGCCCGTCATAAACGTCTTGGCCTCCTCCACCTTGCCTTCGGCCACTTTCAGAAGCCCCATGCCATACGAGAAACGCGCATCCTTGCCCTTGGTCAGTTTGTCGCCCGCCATAAAGTTTACCGCTGCCAGATCGAACTGTTTGGTCTCGATCTGCGACAGACCCAGTTCGTACAACGCGCCCGTATGTTTTTTGTTGGCTTTGACCGCCGTTTCAAACTCGGACGCGGTTTCCGCCTTTTTGCCCTGCCCCTTGAGCGCCAAGCCGAGCAGATAATGCGCTTCCGCGGCGTCTTTGGGTTTTCCGGCAAGAAGACTTCTGAGTTGCGACTCAGCCTGCGTATAGTTTCTGGCTTCGATGGCGGCTTTGGCGTCCACCGCGCTCTGCCCGTACACCGGTCGTTCCGGTGCTACAAGAAGTCCACCGGCAATCGCCGCCGTATACAATATCCAGTATGCCCTTTTCCGTTCAATACCCAACATGGATTTCTCCTCCAGGACGCCTGCTATTTGGGCGTCATATTTACGACCCGCACCGGCATGGTCGCCGGCACTATGCTGTGCCGGACGGCCAGTTGCTGTCCCATGGCGCTTGTAACAAACGATACGAAACCCGCCACAAGATCGGCCACGACCCGGTCCGGTTCTCTGAAATAGCACATCACGACGGGGCGGCGTAACGGATATCGCTCCCTGAAAATCGACTCCTGAGAGGGCAGATAAAACGGACCTTCCGCTTTCTCCCCGATTTTGATGGCCTTCAGATTGCCCATGGAAATCATCTGTGCTCCGGTAAGACCTATCGCGCCGGGTTCACGCTCGACCGTATGACCGAGGGTCTTGAGCGTGCTGCAAGGATAGGCATTGGCCCCGTACGCCTCATTTTTTAATACCTGCTCCGTAAAAACGTCATAGGTTCCGGAATTTCGGTCCCGCACCAGCGGAAGGATAGGACGGTCCTTACCGCCCAGTTCGCGCCAGTTTGTCGTCTTTCCGGTAAAAATATCCTTGAGTTGAGAAACCGTCAACTGTTCGACCGGATTGTCGCCATGAACCACTACCGCGATCGCGTCATACGCGGCCAACTGTGTCCGCAACACCCGCCGCGGATCGGCGTTCAGCGTTTCCAATTCGATGGCGTTCGGCTCGCGCGACAGTACGGCGACGCGGCTCTTGCCGATGGAAAGATCGACAAGAGCCGCGCGCGAAGTGCTGGAAACAACGTCTATATAAGCCCGGTTGTACGTGGTCTGATACCGTATCGCGCACTCTTCGACATACGGAAACACCGCTTCGGCGCTGGAGACGTACATCTGACCGCGTATGGTGGTCTCCGCATTTTCGTCTTCCCCGCATCCGGACGCCAAAAGAACCACGCCCGTCGAAAAAATTATTCGGAAGAACCGGAAGAACTTGCCGAAGGGCCTTTCCATGAATCATCCTCCAGAATCGTCTCCCGTTGGCGGCGCTCCGCAAAATAGGCCGAAGCAAACCGGAAAATCGAAAACAGTATCAACACGATCCCGAATATCAGACGCAGACGATCCGTTGTCAGAAAAATGGGCCGCATCATGCCGATGAGGATCATGATACCGAAGATCATCATGATCGCGGCTACCGTATAGCCGATGAGCTGGCGTATCGACGTTATGCCCAACATGGTCGCCCCGGAATCTGCGGTTCGACTCCGAAGCAGATACCCCATCCCCGGAATCGACATGGTTTCCAGATGCATATCGAGGAGTTTGCTCCGTAATACGCAACGGAAAAGAAAACATTTATATCAATAAAGAACTGTGTGTTCTCAGTCTGCGAGGGGGCAGACGAGCGGTGAGCCAGCCGGACGATCAGGCCGGAAAAACCCCCGATGTTTCAGGGTACAACCTTCACAAATTATGTCTTGTCCATAACTTGTCAAGCTAAATTTTACCTGTCCTTCAAAGCCTTTTCCACGAACCCCATCGGGGTTATCGCCCCATGTACAAGCGCGTATGCGTGATGTGGTTGGTCCAGAAAGGCCGGAATCCCCGCTTGTTTGTCACAAACCCTCGCACACGGGGTTGTCGCAACTGGGCGAGAACGGTATGAAACAGAAACACCCCGCCCGTATCGGTCGCCAGGATTTCTTCCGCTTCGCTGTACAGCCGCATCCTTTTGGCGGGGTCCATTTCGAAGTCGGCCGTATCGACCAGCCGATCGAAATCGGAGTTGATCCAGTCGTGCCTACCGTGTCCTTTGGGTTGGGACCTCCAGACCATCGCCAGTAGGTTGTGCGGGTCGGGGTAGTCGGACTGAAACCCACCGATTCCCATGGGAATCGCGTGCTGATACAGGCGGGTCATGTATACCGTACCTTCCTGGGGTTGTATGTCCACTCGGATGCCGAGATTTTCCTGGAGCATGCCCTGCAGTGCCTGCGCCAGATCGCGGCCGGCCGGATCGCCTTGACCGATCCAAAGCGGCATCTTCGGGAATCCGCGCCCTCCCGGATACCCCGCTTCGGCCAGACGTCTGCGCGCCCTGTCCGGCGCGTACGCCTGAATGCCGCTCAACCGGTCGCCCGAATATCCCGGAAATCCCGGTGGTAACATGGTATACGCCGGAATACCCAGTCCGTTCCGCACTACCCGGCACAACGTCTCGCGGTCGATCGCTCCGGCGATGGCCTGCCGAACCAGAACATCGTCAAAAGGGGGACGTTGGGTCTGAAAAAACAGATACTGCGTCTGCGTGTGCGGCCAAGTGACCAAGTCGCGTTTTAGACGCGAATCGGAGATGACATGCTGAAGGTCTCCCGGCAACACGCCGTGCAAGATATCGATCTCGTTGTTTTCGTACGCCAGCACACCGCCCGTCGTCATAAAAGACAGTTCCACACGTTCGAGAAGCCCAGGGTAAGGTCCCCCGTAGCGCGGGTTTCGTGCAAAGGTCATACGCTGACCCGCCACCCACGCCGCCACTCGGTATGCCCCGTTGGTCACGATGTGTGCTGCCGTTGCCCAGCTTTTACCGTACTTTTCATACTGCCACCGAGGAATCGGCGCAGCGGAAAGATAAGAAGTCAAGTAAGGCAGATACGGACACGGCTTTTCCGTCTCGATGACAAACGTTCGCTCGTCTACGGCGCGCACGCCGACCGTCTTCGGGTCTTTACTTTTGTCGAGATTGAACGCCCGTGCGCCTTTGATCTCGTAGAACAGAAACGCATATACGTTGCCGATCGACGGTTCCAAGAGCGTTTTGTACGTCCATTCGAAATCCTGCGCCGTTACCGGTCTTCCGTCGCTCCATCGCGCATCCGCACGCAAACGGAACGTCCACGCTTTTCCATCCGGCGACGCTTTCCAGCTTTCGGCGACACCCGGAAGAAGTCGTTCGTCCTCGTCGAGCATGGTAAGACGGTCAAAAAGAAACTCCACGCGCCCCGAACCGTAATTGTCTAACGTAGCATCGAGCGTTCTTGGCTCGTTTCCGGGAAATAGGATGCGGATGACCTGTTTTTCCACAGACAGCGCGTCGGGGGGAAGCGGCGCACCGACACGGTTTTGCAACGGAGACGCGGCCAAAGCCAGCAGACACACCCCGCACAGCGACAGCGACAAAAGACGCATCATTTTTTTCTCTCTCGTCAGGCCACCGTTACCACTGGTTCTTGATAGCGACGTACCAGCCGTTCGAACGCCTGTCGGTCGCCGGCGCGGGAAGCCGGAATGTCGGGAAGATGGGCTTCCGTCATACGAGTCTTTTTTTCATAAAGACGGCGATTTCCCCGTTCGGGTAGTCGTCGTTGGTGTAGTACGAAAGGTCGATGCCCTCGATTTCGAAACCCGTTTTACGGTAGAAATCCATGGCGGGCGCGTTGGTGTTCTGCGTCTCGCATACCAGCGTCCGCAGTCCTTCGAGACGGGCTTTTTCCGTCAGCGCCTCCACTAACCGTCGTCCGATCCCGCGACCCCGGTACGTCTCTTCCACGTGCAGTTCCCATACCCACAGACTTTTGTTCCACCGGTGCGGTTCGGCAAGGGCGATACCCACACACCGGTCGTTTTCGTGCGCGCCAAAGGAAAAGCCGAGCGCGGGTAGCCGGACATAGCGTTCCAGCGTTTCCGCATCCGGCGGCAGATAGCATTTTTTATAGGGCCGTGTTAGCGGAACCCGGGTGACCGAAAGCGAAAAATGTCCGTCCGTTTCGGTTTTGTCGACCTGGTATCGCGCGTCGGAGGTATACCCGGATACCAAGCGTTGGATATCGACGGGTTCGATGTGGGTCAACGGTCTGATGTCGATCATGAAATTGAAAAACGGGTGCCAAAGGTCGTGTGTATCCGTTTATACGAGATAGACGAGGTATTCGTTTAGAAAATTTTATCCGGGTTGATGCTTCGCGTTTTTTTCACACAGTTCGATCAGCACGCCGCCTGTGGTTTTGGGGTGCAAAAAGGCGACGCGGACGCCGCTCGCGCCCGTACGCGGATGTTCGTCGATCAGGCGGAATCCTTGTTCCCGGAGCCGGGTCAGCGCCTTTTCGATATCGTCTACCTCGAAAGCGATATGGTGGATACCTTCGCCGCGTTTTTCGATAAACCGGGCCACCGGGCTTTCGGGGTCTGTGGCTTCGAGCAGTTCGATTTCCGTGTCGCCGACCGGAAGAAAAGCGATCTTTACCCGGTCGCTTTCGAGGAGTTCCTGGCCGTGCAACGGTAAGCCGAGCGTCTCATGGTACAACCTAAGCGTGTTCTGCATGTCGTTTACCGCCACGCCGATATGCGCGATCTTGCCGATGTGCATGGGTTCGAGTCCTTTAAAACCGTTCTACGCGTTTGTATTCGCCGAAGACGCCGCGAAGCGTGTCGCAGATTTCGCCGAGCGTGGCGCGTCGTCGTACGGCTTCGAGGATGTGGGGCATCAGATTGTCTGGGGTTTGTGAGGCGTTGCGGAGATCTTCCAGCGCCTTGCGGGCAGCGTCTTCATTACGGCTCGCCCGGAAGGTCCGCACACGTTCTATCTGTTTTCTTTCGATCTCCGGATCAAGCGGCGGGGCAACGGGGAAGGTGTCGTCTTCGGCGACAAATCGGTTGACGCCCACGATGGGTTGTCGGTTTTCTTCGACGGCCATTTGGTAGGCGTAGGCGCTACGGCTGATTTCTTCCTGTGGAAAACCCCGTTCGATGGCGCCGAGCGCTCCGCCCATGGCATCGATGCGATCCAAGTATTCTCGCACGCGCGTCTCTATTTCGGTAGTAAGGGTTTCGACGAAATAAGATCCTGCGAGCGGATCTACGGTGTCGCCCGCGCCGGTTTCGAAGGCGATGATCTGTTGGGTGCGCAAGGCGATGGTAGCGGACTCCTCGGTCGGGAGCGACAGGGCTTCGTCGCGTCCGTTGGTGTGGAGCGACTGCGTGCCGCCGCACACCGAGGCAAACGCCTGAAGCGCCACCCGGACGATGTTGTTTTCGGGTTGCTGGGCGGTAAGTGTCGAGCCGCCCGTCTGGGTATGAAACCGGAGTAGCCACGAACGCGGATTTTTTGCGCCGAAACGCTCACGCATAAGCCGCGCCCAGAGTCTTCTGGCGGCCCTGAATTTGGCTACTTCTTCGAAAAACTGGTTGTGCGCGTTAAAGAAGAACGACAGTTGCGGAGCAAAGGCGTCTACGTCGATTCCGGCTTGGATCGTGGCTTGCACGTAGGCAATCCCATTGGCCAGTGTAAAGGCGGCCTCTTGTACGGCGGTCGCGCCCGCCTCACGGATGTGATAGCCGCTGATGCTGATGGGGTTCCATTTGGGCATGGACTCGGCGCAATAGCGGATCAGGTCGGTCACCAGACGCATCGAGTGTTTGGGAGGATAGATAAACGTACCGCGTGCGATATACTCTTTGAGGATATCGTTTTGTACCGTGCCGGAAAGCGCCGTCGGCGAAAGCCCGCGTTCTTCGGCTACGACGGCGTAGAGAGCGACGAGGACCGCAGCCGTCGCGTTGATGGTCAGCGATGTACTTACCTGTTCCTGTGGAATCCGGTCGAACAGGGTGCGCATGTCGTCAAGCGTAGAGATGGCGACGCCGGTACGGCCCACTTCACCTTCGGCAAGCGGATGGTCGGCATCATAGCCGATCTGGGTGGGCAGGTCGAAGGCTACCGAAAGCCCGGTTTGACCCTGAGAAAGCAAATATCGGTACCGGGCGTTGGTCTCTTCCGCCGATCCGAAACCCGCGTACTGGCGCATGGTCCAGAATCGTCCCCGGTACATGGTCGGCTGGACGCCGCGCGTAAAGGGGTATTCGCCCGGAAGACCGATGTCGTCCACCGGATCGACGGTGGTGAGATCTTCGGGGGTATAGAGCCGTTGTATGGGTATACCGGAACTGGTCTCAAACGTCTCCTGTCGTTCGGGGGAGCGTTCGAGCGCGGGGCGGACGGTGTCGTCTTCCCATTTTTGCCGGGCTTCGTGAAACCGATTCATTATGAGTTCCTCAGTTTTTTCAGCCGTCGTGCCGCCTCTTCGAGTGTTTCGCGTCGTTTGCAAAAGGCGAATCGGAGTCGGTTTCTGCCGAGATGGGCATGACGGTAAAAGCTGCTGCCGGGCACACAGGCCACACCGATATTTTTTACCATGTGTAGCGCCAGTTCGGTGTCGCTGCCAAACTCCGAAAACCCTCCGATGTCGGCCATCGTGTAGTACGCGCCTGTCGGTACGGCGCACCGAAACCCCGTCTCTTCGAGCGCCGCGATCATAAAGTCGCGCCGCTCTCGGTATTCGGCGGCAAGTCGCTCGTAGTATTCCTGTCCCAGCCTGAGGGCATACAGCGAGGCGATCTGAAGCGGTGTCGGCGCGTTGACGGTTAGAAAATCGTGCGCCTTGCGCAAGGCGTGGGTAAGCCGGGGCGCGGCGACGGCGTACCCCAATCGCCATCCGGTGACGCTAAAGGTCTTGGACAAACTGCTGATGGTGATCGTCCGGTCCGTCATGCCGTCCAGCGATCCAATGCTTACATGTTCCGCGCCACTGTAGAGAATATGTTCGTAGATTTCGTCGGTTACGGCGATCACGTCCCACTTTTGGCACAGACCCGCTATAAACTTCAGTTCTTCGCGTGTAAACACTTTTCCCGTTGGGTTGTTGGGGGTATTGATGATGATGGCTTTGGTTTTTTCGTTAAACAGCGCGGCCAGTTCGTCGGGATCGAAATGCCAGTCGGGTTCGCGTAGCGTGACATATCGGCGTACCGCACCGGACATGATAGCGTCCGGGCCGTAGTTTTCGTAAAACGGCTCGAAGATGATGATTTCGTCGCCGGGATTTACGATGGCCAGCAGGGCCGATATCATGGCTTCGGTCCCGCCACAGCAGATGGTCACGCCGGTATCCGGTTCGGCGTGGATGCGGTTAAACCGGGCGACCTTTTCGGCGACCGCGGCGCGCATCTCGCGCGTGCCCCATGTGATCGAATACTGGTTGTGATCGTCGCGTATGGCCTTTACAGCGGCTTCTTTGATGTCTTCCGGTGCGGCAAAATCGGGATACCCCTGCGCCATGTTGATCGCGCCGTGGGTATAGGCCAGCCGTGTCATTTCGCGTATGACGGACTCGGTAAACTGCGCTACCCGGTCCGATGTGGTACTCGGCATGAGACGCTCCTGTGGAATGCTGTCGCAACATGGACGTATGTTGCCAATGTGTAGTTGTAACAGGATTGGGTCAAGCCACAAAAAAGGGCCGCTCCGGAACTTTTCGGGGCGGGTATCCGTTTACGGTATGATAGCGCATATCGAACCTTGTAGGACAATAGCTCCGTATACAGGCTGTGGCTTCAGGGCGGAAATCTTTCAGGATATCGGCATGGGAGAAATCAAAATCCTCGATCGGCAGGCGCTTTTGTTCGAACGGCTTGCCTTGACACATGTGGATTCAATCTACAATGCCGCATTGCGTCTTACCGGTAGTGTGGCGGATGCCGAAGATCTCTCGCAGGAGACTTTTTTGAGGGCATACCGGTTTTTTTACCGGTTTCAGCCGGATAGCAACATGGGGGCGTGGTTGTTCAGAATCATGAAAAATATCTATTACAACCGGTTTCGGGAGAAAGCACGCGAACCCCTGATCGTTTCTCCGGGTGTTTCGGCGAACGATTTGTCGTTCGAGGCAAGGATACGGCAGAGACGCCCGAAGAAAAGCTCTTTGGTCCCTTGCTACATGACGAGGTAGAAAAGACTGTGGCCAGTCTGCCCGACGAGTTCAAATGGGCGGTACTGCTTTCCGATGTAGAGGGGTTGCCTTACAGAGAAATCGCGGATATCATGGGATGCCCGGTCGGGACGGTCCGGTCCCGGCTGTCGCGGGGCCGCCAGTTGTTGCGCAGACAACTCTGGGGGTATGCGAAACAAAACGGTTATGTCCACGAGGATGCGGCGCATGAAGTGTGAGGAAGCGGAAGTCTTGGTTTCCCTGTCTATAGACGGGGAATTGGATGCCCTGTCTCGAAAGCGGCTCAACGAGCATTTGGACGCTTGCCCGGAGTGTCGCCGACAACACGAATACGAAGATCGGTTTAGGATCATGCTTGCGGAGCGGGTGCGGCGGGTTCGCGCGCCGGAGCGTCTCAAAAGCCGGATACGGACGGCGATCCGGGAAACGCCTGCGTCGTCGTCTCGATGGCAGCGGATTGCGTGGTTTATCGATCGGCGTCCCCGGTACTGGGCGGCGGTGGCAATGGCGGCCATGCTGCTTGCAGTGGTCTCCGGCGCCGCGCTGTGGGAAAAGGAGAACCTTTCCTCTCCACCCGTTTTAGTAATGGAAATGGTTACACATCACGAAAACTGCAAGGTGGAGTTTGTCACCTCCGAGCCGGAACAGGTGTCGGGATGGTTGAAGACACGCGGACTTCCGGTGGCATTCGACATGATCGAACCAGATGCTTCTTCCGTTCTGCCCGGTGTTTCAAGTCTTCGCAAACTCGACTACGATCTGCTCGGTGCGCATCTGTGTCAGATTCTGCACCATGAGGCCGGATATGTACGTTACGATCACAGGGGCGCTTCGGTTTCGTTGTGTTTTGTGGAAAACGCGGTGATAGACCTTGATCGGCTCGACCGGGTAGAGCACGATCGTACACGTTTTTATACGGTAAATTTCGAAGACAACCACGTGGTGCTCTGGCAGGACGGACCGCGTATCTACGCCATGATCGGCCGTGTTCCGCAGAGTGATCTGCTTGCCTTTGCGCATGAAACGCGGCGGTAAGAAGACCGCAAAAACTATATCCGGTGGATCGAAACCGCCGAAACGCGCCGTGCGCGGATCACGGAGACGGTCCGTCTGCATGGCGAGGGTGTCAGGCAGCGCTAAAGCGGGTGATCTCTACGTCTGTCTTCCCTTTGCCGCGCGACCGCGTTCGGCCTGTACCGCCTGCTCGATGGAGACGGCGCGGGCCAGCACCACTTCCATGATGCTCTCTTTGATGGCCTCATCGATATGCTCGATCGGCACGATCCGTAGTTCCTCGCGCACCGCCTCCGGTATGCCGGGTACGTTGTTTTCGTTTTGCTTGGGCAGAAGGACTGTCCGCACCCCAGCCCGGTGTGCCGCCAGCACTTTGTCCTTGATCCCGCCGACCGCCAGCACGCGCCCGCGTAGGGTGATCTCGCCGGTCATCGCTACGTCTGTGCGTACGGGGCGGTCGCTCATCAGCGAGGCCAGCGCAATAGCAATGGCGACCCCTGCGGAGGGGCCATCCTTGGGAACCGCCCCTTCGGGGAAATGCAGGTGAATGTTGCAGACGTCAAACATCCCCGGCGCAATGTCGAGGCTTTCGGCTTTTGATTGTATATAGCTTCGCGCCGCCAGGACCGACTCGCGCATGACGTCGCCCAACTGGCCGGTGATGATCAGCTGTCCGTCACCCGGTATCCGTAGCGCCTCGATCAGCAGAAGTTCGCCACCTGCTCCGGTCACCCCCAGCCCGTTGACCACGCCTACCTCCGGCGCGCGTGCTTCGGTGGTCGGGGTATAGCGGGGCGGTCCCAGATACGTGGGGATGCCGGCGGCCTCTAGCGCCTCCGGGACCGTATCGCCGATAGAACGGCGCACGGCGATTTTGCGGACGACCGTTTCAAGACGGCGGCCAAAGTTGCGCAACCCCGGCTCGCGGGTGTATTCGCGGATCACCCGCAAGACCGCCGCATCCGCAATCAGGACCGAACCCTCTCCGAGTCCGTGCCCCGCCAGCATTCTGGGGATAAGATGCCGACGGCTTATCTCCTTTTTTTCCTCCTCCGTATAACCGGAGATCGAAATGACCTCCATCCGGTCGCGCAACGGCTCTGGAATGTCGTACAGTGTATTGGCGGTAGCGATAAAAAGCACCTGTGACAAATCGAACGGTAGATCGAGATAGTGGTCCATAAATGCGGCGTTCTGTTCCGGATCGAGCACTTCCAGCATGGCGGAAGCCAAGTCGCCCGTGACCGGACTTGCGCCCATTTTGTCGATTTCGTCGATGACGAGCACCGGATTGCAGGTTCCGGCGCGTTGAAGCGACTGGACGATCTTGCCCGGCATAGCGCCCACATAGGTGCGGCGATGGCCCCGGATTTCGGCTTCGTCACGCACGCCGCCGACCGACATGCGGACATAAGCTCTTCCGATGGCACGGGCGATCGACTTGCCAAGCGAGGTTTTACCCGTTCCCGGCGGCCCCACGAAACACAAGATCGGTCCTCGTGTATTGCCCGTCAGCCGGATGATCGCCATATACTCGACGATACGGTTTTTGGCTTCTTCCAAACCGTAGTGGTCTTCGTCCAGTATGGCGCGTATCGTTTCGATATCCACTTGGGTTTGGGTTTTTTGGGTCCATGGCACGTCGAGCAGCTGATCGATATACGTTCGCGTGACCTGATACTCCTGTGAGACCGGGGCAAGCATCTTCAGCCGGTCGATCTGACGGTCCACCGCCTCCCGGATACCGCCCTCAAGCCCGGCTTCGCGCACCCGTTGTTCGAGCGCCCGGATATCGGCTTCCTGCTCGTTGCCTTCGCCCAGCATCTGCCGTATTGTCTGAAGCTGCTGACGCAGATAAAACTCGCGCTGACCCTCTTCGATGACGGACTGTGTCCGCTCCGACATCTCTTTGCTGACCAGCGCCCGCTGAATCGTATCCTCTATATAATGAATCGCAAGCGACACCCTTGCGGGATGGTCGAGCGTGGCGATGACGTGTTTGCGTTCGTCGTAGGAGAGGTTTAGATAAGAGCAAATAAGATCCGCAAAGATACCGGGATCCTCGGTGTTCATCTTGAGGACGGTAAATTCCTCTTCCTGATAATAACGGTTGACTTCCATGAGTCGTTTGAAGGCGTCGAGCGCCTGAACGATAAGCCGATTGATCTCGCCCAGATCTCCGCGCGCTTCTTCGACCCGCGCAATGGTGGCCCGGTAGAAAGGTTCTTCTTGCACGATCTGCATGCAACGGACACGGCGGATGCCCTGAAAGACGACCTGTACTACGTCTCCGGGCAGGTTGAGCTTGGAAACCAGCCGGGCCGCCACACCGATCTCGATCAGATTGGAAGACGAGATTTCTTTCTCCGTGTCGGTTAGATAGGCGATCAGGATGGGCTGGTCGGGCGGCGCTTCCTGAAGCAGACGCCGGTTTCGCTCCATGCGAATCTGCACGGTTTCGGTACGCAACGGAAAAACCACCCCGGTAATCAGCGGGACCACCGACATCGTTTCGAACAGACCGGTTGTCTGTTCCGGTTCCCATTCCCCTGTTTGCATGACCTCGCTCCAAAGCATAGGTGACGGCGAAGACGATTTTTTTACACACGATATGTTCGAGACGGTCCACGTCAAGAAGTTTGTTGGGATGTAGAATCCCGCAACATCCTGTGGTTCATGAGGAAAAACCGCTTGACGCATGCCCTTTTCAGCGTCTATCTTCCCAAAGAGAGAGACAAAACCTTCTCCGTTTTCGTGTTTTTTCGGTCTCACTTTGCACCGTTTTTGCGGGACGGCCTCTATGGATGCATTTTTGCACGGTCTGATCATGGCCGGGTATCTGGGTAGCGCTGTCGCCTATATCCGCCATTTTCCGGGGCGGCAGTCACGGGTCGGCAGATATGCTACCGGGCTGCTGATCGCGGGGCTTGTTTTTCACAGCCTGTTTCTGATCGCGCGGACGATCCGGTCCGGACATCTCCCATTTGTCGGTTTGCACGAGTCGATGAGCTTTTTTGCGTGGCTGATCGCGCTTGTCTATCTGGCCTTGGAGTTGCGGTTTGGCGACCGGTCGCTCGGCACGTTCGTCATGCCGCTGGTTCTTATGGCGCAGGCCGTATCCACTCTGCTGATGCGCCCCGAAGAGCCCCTGCCGCCGTTGCTCCGGAGTTCATGGTTTAGTTTTCATGTAGCGGTCAGTTTTATGGCCTACGCCGCCTTTTTCTTTTCCTTTATCACCGGTCTGCTGTATGTGATGCAACTGTACTATCTCCACCGTCGGCGCGTGGGACTTGTTTTTTCCCGTTTGCCCTCGCTCGAAATGCTTGACGAGATGAACCTGAAAGCCACCTCGGTGGGATGGGTGTTTCTTACGGTCGGCATCGGCACGGGGGTTTGGTGGGCGCTTGAGGCGTGGCACTCGATTCTGCCGTGGTTGAGCGATCCCAAGGTGTTTTGCGTGGCGTTGACCTGGGTGATCTATACGGTTCAGCTTGTGGCGCGTCGCACCGCCGGTTGGCAGGGTCAACGCGCCGCTTATCTGGCTCTGGCCGGCTTTGCCTCGGTGCTGATCGCCTATATCGGCGCAGGGCTGTGGACCAGCGTACATATTTTTTGAAGGGTGAAGGGTGAAGTTTGAAACTGATGTAAGACGGTTACTTCTTCCTTTACCTTTTTTACCTTTCACACTTCTCCATGCCCTATTACCCCATATTTCTCGACATCTCCGGTCTGCCCTGTCTTGTGGTGGGTGGCGGGGAGACGGCCCGGCAAAAGACCGACCCACTGCTCGAATGCGGCGGACAGGTGACGCTCGTCAGCCCGACCCTTATTCCCCCGCTTCGGCGGTACGCCGACGACGGACGGATAGGATGGCAGGAGCGTGGCTATCGGTCCGGCGACACCGACGGGTTTCGTCTGGTCATCTGTGCGACCGATGACACGGCTGTAAATCGGCAGGTATTTGAGGAAGCAGAGGGGCACGGTATCCCGGTCAATGTGGTGGATGTCCCGTCACAGTGCCGGTTTATCACGCCTTCCGTGTTGCGTCGGGGCGCCCTGTGCATCGCCGTATCCACAGGCGGCAAAAGCCCTGCAATGGCAAAAAAAATACGCCGCCAACTCGAAACACAGTTTGGGCCGGAATACGCCGCCTTGCTCGAACTGCTCGGAGACGCTCGCGCTCGGATGAAGGAACGGTTTGCCGACGACGCGCAAGAGCGTCTGAAACGGTATGAAAAACTGACCGACTCCGACCTGCTCGATCTTATTCGTGCGAACAAAATGGACGAGGCGAGAAACCGGGTGGAAGCATGCCTATCACGCTGATCGGCCTGAGCCATCATACCGCGCCTATCGACGTGCGTGACCGGGTAGCTCTTACCGACTCGCTTCAAGAGAAGGCGCTGTCGCTTCTCAAATCGTCCGGTCATTTTGTGGAAGCGGTACTGCTTTCCACCTGCAACCGCAGCGAGGTGTATGCGACGACCGGCGGAGAAAGATCCGATACGGTTCCGGTAGAAACTTGGTTTCACGAGATACACGGTCTGTCACACGGATCCCTCGCGCCCTATCTCTACCGGATGACCGACGAGAAAGTCATCCGCCATCTGTTTCGTGTAGTCTCCAGTCTTGACTCGATGGTCATGGGTGAACAGCAGATACTCGGGCAGGTAAGAGACGCTTATCTGCGTTCGCTCGGCGTGCAGGCGAGTGGCGTGGTACTCAACCGGCTGTTCGAACGCGCGCTCGAAGTGGGCAAGTTGGTACGCGAGCGGACCGACATCGGCGCCGGCGCGCTCTCGGTAAGCTCGGTGGCTGTAGATCTGGCGCGAAAGATTTTCAAAGACCTACGTCGGCATTCGGCGATGCTCATCGGCGCCGGGGAAACCGGAGAACTTACCGCGCAGTATCTGGTCGAATACGGGATTCAGCGGCTGATCGTCGCCAATCGAACCTACGAACGCGCCGTGGAAGTGGCCGGGCGTTTCGGCGGCACGCCTGCGTCGCTCGAAGAAGGGCTTAGAAAGATGCACGAGGTCGATATCGTGATCAGTTCGACCGGCGCGCCGCACTGTATCATCGACCGGGAGCAGATGCTGGGCATCATGCATGTGCGTCGCAACAAACCCATATTTCTCATCGACATCGCGGTGCCGCGCGACATCGACCCACAGGTGCGTCATGTGTACAACACCTTTCTCTACGATATCGACGATCTCCGTTCCGTTGTGGCGGACAATACCGACCGCCGCAAAAAAGAAGCCGAAAAAGCCGAACGGCTCGTAGACGGCGAGGTGGGTCGGTTTCTGGAATGGTATCGCGGGCTTTCCGTAACACCGACCGTCGCGCAACTGCGTCATCATGCCGAAACCATCCGTGCAGGAGAAGTGGAACGGGCGTTTTCCCGACTCTCGCATCTTTCGGTAAAAGACCGCGAAGTTATCGACCAGATGAGTCGTGCCTTGGTCAATAAGCTGTTGCACAACCCGACAGCGCGGCTCAAAACTGCTGCCAGTACGGAACTCTACCATCTGTACACCCTCCGCCACCTGTTTGGACTGGACGACGAAACAGTGGAAAAGGAACAGGAGAAGCGCGGATCGGAAGATAGCGCAGATCGGGTCTGAACGTTCCCCGAAGTAGGGGATGACGTCCCACATACACCCATGAGATGGTTGTAACTTCGACACAGTGTCTATGATGCAAATATCCTCCCTCATCGTCGGTACGCGGGGTAGCGCTCTGGCGCTGACGCAGACCCGGCATACGGTCTCGGAAATAGAAACCGCCGTCTCCGGTCTTGCCGTGGAAATCCGTATCGTCAAAACCATCGGCGACCGGACGACGGATGCCTCGTTGTCTTCGTTCGGAGGGCAGGGCGTTTTTGTCCGAGAAATAGAAACTGCGTTGCTGAACGGTGAGATCGACGCGGCGGTTCACAGTCTCAAAGATCTGCCGGTAGCGCTTCCTGTCGGATTGACGATCGCCGCCGTGTCTCGGCGCGCCGATGCGCGGGATGCCCTGATATCCAAAAAAGGGTTGTCGTTGACCGAACTGCCGCGCGGGGCTGTCATCGCGACGGGCAGTCCGCGTCGGCGCGCCCAACTTGCCGCATTTCGTCCCGATCTCCAGTTTGCCGATATACGTGGCAACATCGACACACGACTCAAAAAACTGGTCGAATCCCCCGACCTCGATGCCATCGTGCTGGCCTGCGCCGGGCTGGATCGCATGGGCTGGGGTGATCGGATCACCGAGCGTATTTCGCCGGATATTTGTCTTCCTGCGGTGGGGCAGGGTGCGTTGGCGATCGAAACACGGGAGAACGACAAGCGTGTCGTTGCTGTGGTGCACCGTATCGACGACCCGGATACCGAGCGGGCGGTGTCTGCCGAACGCGCTTTTCTGCGTCATGCCGGCGGGGGATGTCATACGCCGCTTGGCGCATGGGCGCGCGTGACAGGGCAATCGCTGACGCTTGACGGCATGATGGCCGCGCCGGACGGCGCATGGCTCGTACGCGATATCGTCGAAGGAGCGGCGTCCGACGCGGAAACGCTCGGCGCGCGTCTTGCGGAAAAAATCCTGCGTCGTAGCCCCGAAAGCGCATAACGTCATGGACGAAACGCTACACCCCGGAACGGTCTATTTGGTCGGCGCGGGTCCCGGCGACCCCGGTCTGATCACAGTAAAAGGGCTTGCCTGTCTCAAAAAAGCGGACATCGTCATCGCCGACTATCTGGCCGATCCACGGTTGACGGCGGAAGCGCCTCCGGAGGCCGAACGCATTTTTCTTTCGTGGGAATCAGGGCGTCAGGATCGGATGAATGCGCTTCTTGCAGACAGCGCGCGGGCCGGAAAAACGGTTGTCCGTCTCAAAGGCGG
>VGJU01000036.1 GCA_016867335.1 Candidatus Zixiibacteriota bacterium
GTGTGAAGGGAACGATAGGATGTGTGCTTGTGGAGAACGCTCTTGCACTTTACCCTTCACGCTTCAAACTTCTTTGAGCGGGTGTTCACGCTGCGCGAGTGGCAGTGGGATGCGGACGCCTTGCAGATGCGAGGTGTATACCCCGTGTATCATCTCCATTGCCCATCGCCCGTCGTATCCGGAGTTGACGGGTCGTCTTCCATCTTCGCGCGCCTGTAGAACGTCACGGACGATTGCCCGATTGCCATACAAGGCAAAACTCGGTACCGGATTCGCATCGTCTACAAGTCGCGCGGCCTCTTCGGTGATGTTGCGCACCGGAATGTCGGCGTCGGGATGCCACACCGGTGATTCGTAGATACGCACCTGCTGGGAGGAATTGTGTACGGTAAGTATGCCTTTTGATCCGTATATCCACAACCCGAAACGATGGGGCCCTGCCTGTTGGTTACGACGAGTTTCGAAGGTGGCGGTGACCCCGTTTCCAAACCCATAGAGCGCATGGATACGGTCTCCCGCGATCCAACCCAACTCTTCCGGTCCCTGTACCGCGTCTTCGCGCACGACGGGCCGTCCGTCGGTCATCGTGACGCTGGCAAACACCCACGCCGGATTTCTGCCTAGCAGAAAACGGAGCGTGTCAAACATGTGCGTGCCAAGCACCATCAGGTCTTCGCCACCGCCGCGCCGGTCTTCCTTGCCTCGCATCTGCACCGACAGCACGTCCCCGATGGCTCCGTCGGCGATAAATCGTCTGGCAAGGAGGACCGCAGGTTGCATACGACCTTGATGCGCGATACCCATCATCACCCCGGCCTTTTCACACGCTTCGATCATGGCGTCCGCTTCGGCCAAGGTCCGTGCCATGGGTTTTTCGAGAAAAATGCACGCCCCGGCCTTTGCCACTTCGAGCACCATCTCCAAATGCCTTTCCGGCCATCGTGAGCAAATGCTGACGATGTCGAACCATTCCTTGCGCAACATGTCTCGGTAGTCGGTGTATCGTTTTTCGACCCCCAACCGTCTTCCGGCTTCTTCGAGACCGACAGGATCTTCGTCGGCCACCGCGACCAAGTCGATCTCGTCCATGTCCAAATAGACCGTATCCAGCGAATGACCATACCCGCCTCGGCCCGTGCAGCCGATCACACCCGCGCGATACCTTTTCGGCATGATCAGTACTCCTCCACGATCAGGCTGTTGAAACGATCCCTATCCCACTCCGCGCCCCAACCCGGAGCATAGGGTGGCGTCATGAAACCGCCCACGATCTCCGGACCGTTGACCATGCCCCAGCGAAGCCCGGCCGGACGGAGTTCGCCACCCGAGAGTTCGTAGTAATCGGTGTTGTCAATACAACATCCGAGATGGCAGTGGATCAACCCAAAAAGCCCACCGGGGCCGTTGAGTTCTACGTTGGTATCGTACATTTCCGCAAAGTGAGCCATCCGCAACACCTGCGACGTGCCGTTGCGCGCGTTGGCCCGCAACCGATCGGTCGCGCCGTGGATAAGCCATTGCGTGGACAGACCGATATCGTGCATGAGCATCTCGTTCGCCATCACCGGAATGATGAGTTCGCGGCACAATTCCTGATAGTGGTGCATCTTTTGTTCGTGAAACGGCTCCTCCAGCCATACAAAGTCGAGTTCTTCCATCAGATGACCGATTTCTATGGCCTCGCGGAGCGAATACGAACACACCGGGTCGTTGATCAGTACGTAATCCGGTCCCATTTCACGGCGCACCGTCTTTAGGATGGGGATATCCGCCTTGCCCCCCTTGTACGAGTGAAATTTATAGGCCGTGATGCCCCATTTTTTTCTGCCGGTTTCGATATGTTCGAGATACCCTTCCAGCGTCATATCGCCGCCGGTAAGATACACCGGAAACCGCTCACGAACCCTGCCGATCAGCGCATATACAGGCAACCCGGCAGCCTTCCCCGTAATGTCCCACAAACAGTTGTCGAAGTCTCCAAACCACCCGTAAGGCTGATACACCCAGCGTGTCCCCTTATGGAGTTTCTGATACAGATATTCGCGGTGAAAAGGGTCTGCGCCGATCACCTGATTTTTGAGGACCTCAAAGGACTCTTTCGACATCATCGTCGTGCATATCCCTTCGATGTCTTCGTCCGTCATCACCCGGAGAAACGCTTGCCGCGTTTTTCCGGCACCGGGTGCGCCGACATGGGTATACTGAAGCCGATGCAGATTAGGCACTTCGACCAGCTTGAGCGAGAAGCCTGTGCTATCCGGATCTTCGAGAATCGTCAGTTTCAGGTCGGTGATTTTCATCGGTATATTCCTCTATGGTAAGAGTGCTTTGTATTTTCTCCATGACCGCTACGGTATGTCCTTACCTATTTGCCGTTTTGCCACGCCTCGAACACAGGCAAGACCCGGTCGGCGATCTGACGGGCAATGAAGGGCTGAGAAGCGTCGTTGCTGTGATAGCCGTCCGGCGGGTTGAAATATTTTCCGGGATATTCGTCTACAAGACGAGGAAACGTATGCCACAGATCGACCAGCGGGATCTCACGGTCGCGGGCTACCCGCTCGACGATGGCAACGTACTGTTCCAGCAGTTCCAATTGAAGCTCCATCACGAGCCGGTTTTTAAAACCCTCCGGCCACGGTGGAACCGGCGGAGGTGTCCAGAAGACGGGCACGGCGCCGACAAAACGGGCAAGGTCCGCCATGCTCTGTAAATTGGCCTCCATCCGATCGACCGAGCACTGCACCAAATACGAAGACCGGCATTCGTAAAACCGGATGTGCGAGTCGTTAAGGACAAAACAAATGATTACACAGTTTGGCTCAATGGGCGCTATGTCTCGATGCCACCGGAAAAGACCGAGATTGGAACTGGTTCCGCCGATACCCGCGTTGACGACGCTACAGGATGGGCCGATCAGTGTTTCGAGTAGGTCAGGCCAGCGGTCGCCCTTCTGCTGACGGGCGCACAGCGTTACCGAGTCTCCCAGCGCCGCCACGCGAAACCGGTCCCGGTGCGCTTCCAGTCGGAATCGTTCCACCTCTTCCGGGTACGGAATGCCTTCTTCAAGTAGACTCATAGTATCTCCCGATGTAAATATCCCTTTGCCATCCAAAATCCAAAATCTAAAATAGAGACGCCCCTTCCAACAACACCCTGCCGATTAGGTCGTCTACAAACTGACGTGCGACCCTTCCGGATCGACCGCTGGACCGCTGAAGCCAGACGACCGCCTCGCGGCGCACTCGTTCAGGGTCCACCTGAAGCCCGTGACGGGCTATCCAGTGGTCTACGATTCGGAAATAGGTTTCTTGATCGATCCGGTAAAAACCGATCGACAAACCAAATCGGTCGCTCAGCGACACTTTTTCTTCGATGGACTCTTGGGGATGTATTTCGTCGTCGTCTGGGCTAAAACGCGGGGTGTTATCGCTAAAACGCGTGGGCATCAGATGACGGCGGTTTGACGTGGCGTAGATCAGCACATTGTCGGGACGGCTGGCCAGACCGCCTTCGAGCAAGGCCTTGAGTTCGCGGTAGGACGATTCGTTTTCGTCAAACGACAGATCGTCGCAGAAAAGGATAAACCGTTCGGGGCGGCCCCAGACAAGATCCAGGATGGCCGGGAGGTCTTCCAAATCGTATTTTTGAAGCTCTATCATCCGGAGACCGTCCGCGGAAAACCGTGTCAAAAGCCCTTTGACGACGGACGACTTGCCCGAACCGCGTTCTCCCCAGACCAGCACGTTGTTAGCCGGAAGTCCCCTTATGAATTGTAGCGTGTTGCGGGTCAGCGTTTTGATATCGTGGTCCAGTCCCATCAGATCGCCGAGATCGACTTGGTCCGGATGGAAAATCGGCTCCAGACGCCCGCGTGCGTGGCGTCTGGACCACCGAAACGCCACGGCGCTCGAAAAGACGTCACCGTTTCCCCCCTCGCCGGTCGTGCCCACCAACCCCTCGATTCGGTCCATGATCCGCTCGATCCGCGACACGAGCGTCGCCGGAACGTCTTTCTGCTCTCCCCCCATGTTCTGCCACTCTCCTTTTATGGTTTACGACTTGCTCTTTCGGAAAACGCTTCTTGCTTTTGTCCCTGACAGTGAGACGCCTGGGCAAGGCTGCGGAATTCTGATCCGGTAAATCTCCCATTGGCCCGACCGATCCGACTGAAACGCCAGTTCATGATCGGATCGGAGCGTCGGATGGTTGTCGTTGGCCAAACCGAACGTGACCTGAAGCGGATCGCCGGTCAACACTCCGTCCACCAGGTTCATGACGTAGATGTCCCCCTTGATGCTGACGGCCAGCGTACCGCCTGCCGGGGAGAAAGTCGGATCCAGCACGCCGGCGGTAAAGGGAAGGGGAAGATATTCGACGTCCGCGGTTTCTTCTTCGATATCCCTATATGCCACGGCATTGGCTCCGGCGGGTGTAAATTCCTTGAAAAATATCCGTTCGAAAAATGTTCCGAGTCGGCTGTCGGTCACCCATACCGGGTTTTCCTTGATCGAGCCGTCTCCGCGCGGTCCGTGTATTTGAATATGTGACGACGGCCGTAGTGGGAGGGAGAGGGAGAGCGTCCGGAGATAGATACGGTCATTTTGACGGTACAAAAAAGCCAGCCGGTCGGAATTAGGCAGGGGACGCCACGAGGGTTGCGTACCCCCCTGAAACGTAAGCTGTACTTCTGGAGGCGCCGACCCGCCGGGCGGGTTTTCGGGTGCGAAAAGCGTATTGGCCCATATCTCTTCTTGGCCTGTACGGGTAGACACATAGGCCAGATGAAACGCCTTGCTGTCAAACGTCGGATACCGATCGTCAGCGGAGTGTGTCGTAATGCGTGTCTCCTGTCGCCCCAGGACACTGGCCACATAAATATCGTAATGTCCGTTCCGCCGGGACATGTAGGCAATCCGGTTGTTGCGCCACGATCGCCATTCGCCGCCCCCGAAAGACACCTGCACGGGAACCGGCTTTTCCAGTATCCAAAACGGCGCGGGGCTGACGTTGGCCGAGTCTGTGCCAACATTCTGTATACGGCTTCTTTCGGAAGGTAGCGGTGGAACCGTCCATGTGTAGAGACCCGTGTTGGGGATATCGGAAGCGATGATGTGTGGAAAGGTTTTTCCGTCGTCTACCGACAGACGAAGGGTGACGAGCGAGTCTGCGTGCCGTGTCCCCGATGTCCATTCGATACGATAATCGTTTCCTGCATACCAACGTGCCGATCCGTCGGGACGCACGAGTATCGGTCGGTCTACACCGCTAAACAGCGCCTGTATGCTGCCTTCGAGCGAGTTGGTAGGTTCGGTCTTGAGACAGGCGCAGACCGTAAGTGCTGCAAGCGCCGCGCCTGTCATCGCCCGTCCGAGCAAGGTGGCCATAGTTTCGGCTCCGGCTGTCGAAAAGGGCGGCATGTGCGCTCAGGGGTCCAGCGTGTACGGCAACAGCCCCAGCGGCAGTGGCGCCGGACGGTCTGTGTGGCTGGACAGTTCGACGTGTTTTCCGTCACGCGAGGCGTCGTGGATGGCATGCATGATGTCGAGAACGTGATACGCCAGTTCCCCGTTGGCTCTGTGGGGGCGACCGGATCCCAAGGCATAGGCCATGTCCGCCACCCCCACTCCCCGGCTCTGCTCGATGTAGCCGTGCGACAACGGCATGACGCTCCATTCGGACGCGCCGGCGCGTCGGATGCGTACCTCCCCGCCAAAACCGTTCGGGTCGGGCACGCTCAACGAGCCTTCGGTTCCGTATATTTCTATTCTTGGCAACCCATGAGCCCACACGTCGAAACTGGTGATGACGGTTCCGATGGCCCCACTGGCAAAGTCGAGCAGTCCTGCCACATGCGTAGGTACGTTGACTTGAATTTTTTCGCCGTATTTGGGCTGGCTGGTGATCGTGCGTTCCGGAAAGGTAATCCGCGTCGCGCCGGTCACGCGGCGCACCGCCCCCATCAACACGGTAAGCGCCGTAAGATAGTACGGCCCCATGTCAAACATCGGCCCACCGCCGGGTTGATAGTAAAAATCGGGATTCGGATGCCAGCTTTCATGACCGTGTCCCAGGAGAAAGGCCGTAGCAGCCACAGGCGCACCGATCCAGCCGTCGTCCACGAGTTTGCGACAGGTCTGGATGCCGCCGCCCATAAACGTATCGGGCGCGCCTCCGATCCGAACGCCTTTGCGTTTTGCCAGTTCCAGCATCCTAAGACCGTCTTCTCGGGTTACGGCAAGCGGCTTTTCGTTGTACACCGATTTGCCCGCTTCCAGCGCCGCGACGCCTACCTCCGCGTGAGCCGCCGGAATGGTGAGGTTGATCACCAACTCGATATCGGGGTCGGCAAGGAGTTCCTCGACCGAACACGCTTTGGGAATCCCAAACTCGGTGGCACGAGCCTCTGCCTTGTCACTCAGGATGTCCGCGCACGCCACGATGTCAAATGCCGGAAACCTTTGCCCCGCTTGAAAATATACCCCGCTGATCGTCCCGCAACCTACCACCCCGACCTTTACTGGTTTCATGGATAGCCTTTCCCAAGAAAAGTTGTTTTACCTTCCAAACTTACCCTTCGCAATTCTCGTTTATTATACCGCTTGGCCGACTCCGTCAAGCGAAATGTCGGCGGTTTCGCTGTCGGTTTTCCCTTGCCCATTTTTTCCGGAAGGGTTATATTTTATTATCCTTCCAGCAGATACCGACACCGCTTTCGCCGCCGGATTTCTGCATGTTCGTATCCGTTTTACGGACATCTCGCCGATGGTATACGGTCTCTTGTTTCCGCGCAACAAAGGCTTCTGATCTCTTCCCGCCTGTCGGGAGACGGAACATGCGTTTTTTTATCTCGCTTGCTTTGCTCTCGCTAACCGTCGTGTGTGGTTTTTCCGTGTCTGTACACGCCCAGTCGGACGCCGCCGCCGAACGGTTGGAAACCGGCCGGGTGCTGTTCCAGCGCGCAAGCTACGATTCGGCACGTGTCGAAATCGAAGCCGCACTCGCACTCCGAAAACGGTTTCCGGAGGCGCATCTGTGGAAAGGTCGTATTGCGTTGGCGACCGGCGAGCTGGCGATCGCCGAAAAGGCTTTTCGCGCCGCCATCGGGCAAAGGGAAAAGTACGCGGACGCCTACTGCGGTCTGGGCGATGTCATGCGCCGCCGGAAAAACCGAAAACTCGACGCCATCGAAAAATACCAGGAGGCCCTCCGAATCGACCCTGTCCACGCCGAAGCCTGCTACAACCTCGGCTCCGTATACCGAGAGCTTACCTTTGACAATCTCGCACCGTTTGGCGTTTTTAGACCGTTCTATCTCTCCAAAGGTCTGGAAGCGCTCAAAAAAACACTCGAACTCGACCCCACCCATCCGCAGGCAAACCACGATCTCGGCTATATCTACGAGGTCGGCATGAACGACATCGAACAGGCTATGCCGTATTACGAGCGACAACTGGAGGCCAACCCGCTACACGGAGAATCGCTTGCCCGGCTTGGCCAGTGGTATTTCAAAACGGGAAAACTTTCCGAAGGCGTGGGCACGTTTAACCGGCTTATCCGCAAGCATCCCAAAATCCAGGAAAAAGTGCAACCCACGCTGACCATGCTGGAGGCCACGCTTCATCTCGAAAACCGCGCATACGACCGTGCTCAGGGGGCATTCGAGCAATTTATCTCGACACTTCCGGAAAAAGAAAAGGCGCTGTACGACGACATACTGTTTGTGGCTCCGGACGAGGATGTACGGCGGTACACAGAGTTGAGCAAGGACCGGCAGGCTGAATATCGCCGCCAATTCTGGAAACAGCGCGACGCCGATCCAACGACGGTTGCCAATGAGCGTTTGATCGAGCACTACCGCCGCGTGCTTTTTGGGCGGACAAATTTTGGCGAGAAAAAATTCCCTTGGGACCGCCGAGGCGAACTCTATATCCGCTACGGTGAACCCGACGACCGTCAACGGTTTACTTTTGGCATCGGTAACAGGAAACCAATCAAGGGTCGAACCGTTCTACATCCGTTCCTACGGTGCAGACGCTGTCCGATGCGATCCGCGTAGGTCTGTCGCACTCGATAGAGCGACAGACCTACGCGCCTGCGGGAAATGCCCGGGTGGACGCGATTCGAGAAATGAATTTTCAACAACGGTTTCAGCTTGGCGTAGAAGCCTCTACCGTAGGGTTTTCTGCCTATCGCGCCGAAAGCTGGGTATATGTGAGCATGGGCACGGAACTCTTTTTTGTAGATCAACTGAACAATGGGATTTTCAACTTCCCCCTCGACACGCAAAGCCGCGACGTAAAGATGGCAGCGCGCCAGGCGCAATATCATCCGGCGCGTGTGGCCGCCGATATGATCCGGCAAGTTCCCGAAGGTTATCAGCACGACTACGGCGGAACACCGCTCCGATTTTTCTACGACGTCGTTACCTATCAGAGCGAAGGAAATCGAAGTGCTGTCGAAGTAGCCTTTGCCGTGCCTGTTTTTCAGCTTGGCGCACGCATCGACGGAAAAGGAGACGAAAGCACGCTCGATGCACGTCTCAACCTCACCGATGAGGCATGGAACGACGTTGCCACCGCCACTACGACGTTTGGCCCGTTTCCCCGTCCCGCCTTTGGCCAGTCTGGTAATCAGGGTACGGAAATCGTATCGTTCCAGATTCCGCTATCGCTCTTGCCCGGCGACGCCGAACTGGCCGTGTCGATCTGCGACGCCATTACCCGCAAAATAGGGATATACCGACAGACGGTTCAGATTTCGGGATATTCGGCTCCGACCCTGCTGATGAGCGACATCAAACAAGCCACCGCCATCACGCCCACCCTGCGCAAACGCGGTGTTTTTATCCGCAACGGCTACGAAATCATCCCGAATCCCTCCCACATCTTTGCCCGAAATCAGCCGGTGCATGTCTACTACAAACTGTACAACCTCAGTTTGGGAACGGATGGACGCGCCCAGTTTCAGACCGACATCACGATCACACCCAAGGGGGAAGCGACGCATCCGGTTTGGCAGGCGTTGCTCAAGTTCGGACGCATGATTACCGGTTCGCGCCCCGAAAACGTCCTTACCTTTAGCATTTAAGACGAGGCGGATTCGACGATGGCGGCGCGCTATACCACGCTCGACGTGAGCAACTCCGCACCGGGACGCTATTCGGTACAGATTGCCATAACCGACCGACAGTCGGGACAGACGGTTGCCAAGTCTACCGAGGTAGCCATCACCGAAGAGATGGATATCGCGCCCCGCGCGGTTTCCTCACCCGTAGAACCCGAAGTTGCCGTCTCGACGCCCGACATGACAACAGGCGCCGTGCCGCGCGCGGACATACTCCAGCCCACGGCGCGGCAACATCAGGACTGGAATACCTTGCTGCGCGTACTCAAAGCCCCCGAATACGTCATGACCTCGCGCGATTCGGTCAGTGTCGCCGTGGAAGACACCGGGGTAATCCGGTATCTAGCAGGCGCAAGCGACACCCCGTCCGCCGTTTCGGCGGTTGGACAGGGGGGCCATGTCTACGAAGACATGGTATACGTGCCGGCTGGCATGTTTCTCATGGGCAGCGACAGCAGCTACGCCGACGAAGGACCGATGCAGAGCGTCTATGCCCCGGCCTTTTACATGGACCGTTACGAAGTCAGCAACACGGCCTACAAAGCGTTTATGGACGTAACCGGCTACAAAGCTCCCGACCACTGGATGGACGGTGTTTTTGCGGAGGGCGAAGGGCGTCATCCGGTGACGGGCATCACTTGGTACGACGCACAGGCATACGCCACATGGGCCGGGAAACGTCTACCCACCGAGATCGAATGGGAAAAGGCCGCGCGTGGCGACGATGGCCGTGTATACCCATGGGGTGACACTTTTATGCCCTATTGGCTCAATGCCAAAGGCGATGGCGATCCACATGTCTCCGCCGCGCCCGTAGATTCCTACGACGACGGCATCAGTCCGTACGGGGCTTTTAACATGGCGGGCAACGTCGAATAGTGGACCGCAAACTGGTTTGACCGTTACGCGGGCAACGTCCGTGACGACCCGGCATACGGCCAGCAGTACCGCGTAGTCCGGGGTGGTTCGTGGATCAACTACGACGGCAACACCCGGACGTTCAACCGAGGCAAGTTTTATCCTTCGGATACCAGTTTGCTGATCGGATTTCGCTGTGCCAGAGACGCAAAGGAAAACGATATCATGCAGACGGCGGTAAAAGGCTACGGCTACATACTGGTCGCCACCCCGGGTACATGGGCGGACATTTATGTGGACGGCGAACTCGCCGGACAGACAACACAGGCCGACCCCATCCGACTTCGTCCCGGTTCCCATCGACTCAAGCTGGGAAACCCCTATTTCGAGACGGTCGAACGGATCATAGAAGTAAAAAGTGACGCCATGCAGAAAGAACGTGTGGAGATGAAGAAAAAGGACGCAAAATGACCGCCGCGCGAATCGTATCTCGTCTGCTTCTTTTGCTGGGAGTTCAGCTGTCGGCCGGGTTTGCCATCACGTCGGATGCGTGGGGGCAGGAGGCGTCCGCCCGATTCGAAGAGGCGGTCGGCTTGCTCAATGCCAACCGCCCCACAGACGCCTCCGCGTTGCTTCACGAGACATTGGCCACGGCTTCCGGTCTCGCCCTACCTGCCGCTGTTCGCGCAAAAGCGTTTACGACGCTTGCCATGAGCGAATGGGCCATGTACCGCCGCCCCAGCGCCGAAGCCGCGCTTGTCTCCGCCATCCGAACCGACGCCCGATCGTTTATGGCCTTTGGCGCGACATGGGCAAAACAAATCGCTGGCCGATTCCGCGGCTACCCAGCTTTTTGCCGAAGCCGTAATGCTGTTTGACGAAGCCGAATACGATGCCTCTACCAAGCGACTTTCCGCGCTGACAAACGTCGAACCGCTTCTGACCAAAACGCTGGCCTCCGAGGTACGCAAATATCTCGCTTTAAATCTGGTGGCCCAACGCAAACAGGAAATGGCGCGCCGTGAGTTCGATCTGGCGGTAAAGCTAAACCCGGGGTTGCACATAGGAGACGAAGCGGTCGTATCCCCCAAAATCCGGCGTATGTTTTACACCATACAGGACAATACGTTGCGCAAAACGATCAAGGCGTCGAGGCGATACACCTTGCTCCGCGCCGCGGCATGGCCCGGATGGGGACACGTCTACCGAGGCGAACACCGGAAAGGGTATATTTATATGGGCGCTCAGTTCGCCGCGCTAACCGGAACAGCGCTCAGCTTTTATTCTTTTATAAAGGCGCGACAGGCGTATACGAGTTTTGATGATCTTGAAGCATTCAAGATATATAAACGGACCAACTCGGTACACTCGGTCCGCGCCGAACTCCAAAACCGCTATGACGGCTATCGGTCGAGCGCACGTCGCACCAACTTGCTGATTGCGCTGTCCGCCGGTATCTGGGGCGTCGGTCTTGTGGATGCTTACATGCTTACCATAAACCGGGACCGGGTGACCGCTGCGGCGCCCGGCGGCGCGCAAGCGACGCTGACATGGGGGGACGCCGGCCCTATCTACCATGTTCAATACGGATTCGTCTGGTAATGTCCACCCTCCATGCCGCTTCCCCATTTTTTTTCCGGATACTCATCTTCACCGCCGTGCTAACCTGTGGCGGGTCGTGTCTCAAAACCAACCGGTCGAATCCGCTGGATACCGAACTGGGCAACACTTTCGTCGCCGAAGTGAAAACCCCGTCCGGCGGGGAACAGTTATTTCCGGGGACCGTTTATCTGATCCGCTGGATACCAGCACTGCAGGTGTCGGAGAAAGCCATCACAATCCAGCTTGTCCATGACGGCGACACGACCACCGTCGCGCGCGATTTTCCTAATTCGGGCCAGCATTTTTGGCGCGTCCCCGATCTGCCCGCACAGACATGCCGTATCCTGGTCGTGGGTTCGGGTGGCGCTGGGGAAAGTCCCGCACCGTTTCGTATCAAGCCGCTGCCGAATTTACAAAAACTCAATATCGGAGGAGCGAACGGATCGTCTCCGACGGCGCTACGCGACAAGGTGGTGTTCGAGTCGGACCGGGACGGCAACTCCGATCGGTGGATGCTCGACCGCGATACCGACGCGCTTGTCCGCATGACCTCGAACCTCGGACGTGACACCGAGGCGGCGTGGTTCAAACCGAGCGGCAAGGTATTTGCCTATACGGCCTATGCCGATGCCGGCACGTCGAGAGACGTCTGGATTTGCGTGACCGAAGGGGTACGTGCCGGACGATACCGGGTGACAACCGACGGAGGGTATCTGCCGGCATGGCAAAACACCGACATCCATCTCAATCTGGCGCTTGCGTATATAAAGCCGGTTCCACCTTCTTCGCCGGAGACCGAGCAAATTTATGCGGTAACACTCAACAGCCTGGTGGCGGCGCTTCCCATCGTCACCACACCGGTAACCTATGCCTCTTCCGTCTTTTCCCTGACCTCGCCCGCCGCGGTACTTCAGCGGCCGCTCCGCACCCTTACATGGGCCTATGTGGACGACCACAACGAATTGCTCTACGTCACGACGGCCGGGCTGTCGGACCGTCCGGTTTTTCGAGTGCGGTTTTCGCGTCAGGATTATGCCAACGCTTCGATCACGCCGTACAGTCTCGCACCGGAATGGGCACCCGATAAGATCAGCGTGTCGCCGTCGGGTCGGTACATCGCTTTCGGGGCGGGGGGCGACATCTATGTGGCCTCCATACAGGGGCTAAACGTGTCGCCCGTTACCTTTGGCGACGCGCAGGATGCCGCACCCGACTGGGCCACCGAAGACGAGTTGGTGTTTCAACGTCGTAGCAATTTCGTAGGCTGGGAACTCTGGTCGGTCAAACTTTCCGACCCGCCTTAGCCTCTGCCCAAAGCCTCACTCGGTTCGACACATGGATAAGCGTTTGGAAAAGATGGTAAATCGCAATCCGCAAAAAACAGGAACAAAACCCGCTTCAACTGCATATAATGAGATAATCCGGCGTTTGTAAAAACAACCGACCGTTCGTATACTGGAGGGAAACCTTGTTTGCGCGTCGTCTTAGAACTGTTTGGATCGCGTCGGTCCTTTTGCTGGCCGGATGCGCCGAAGGCATACTGGATCCGGGCGATATCGCCCTTCCTCTTACCGGAACCTACACGTTGGAAAGCAGAACCTATATCGACGCCGATCGAGATTCGACGCTTCTCGTACAGACACCGCCTCAAGTCCGCGCCTATCTAACTCTTGTCCGCAACGGACGTTATGGTCAGATAGACACGCTCCAAACGACCAGCGGCACGCAGGTATTTGTGGAAACCGGTCGCTGGAGCGTGCTGGGCGACCAATTTTTTATCGAAACCGATACCGACCGAACGGTCACGGAAACCTTTACCTACGACGGCATCTATCTTGCCCGCACGCTCCCGGATTTTCTTACCCTCGACGGAACCATCGCCATAACGGATGTATGGCGGCGGCGCTGAAACGGCTTTCCCCTCCGATTTCACAGACCTCTTGACACCGGTCTGCTCGGCGATTATCGTACACGACGCATTCCCATCCTTTGGATCGGAGCCGACAGGCAAGCACACGGCTATCTTGCGTCCGTCCCTGTCGGCGTTCTGCGTTGCCTAAACGATCACCGCATTTTTTACGAGCGACCGCATGTCCAATGTCAAAAGCGACATAGCCACGCTGGAACCGGCCGCACAGACGCCGGAGTATCAGGACGGCTTCAACCTCAAGACCGTCATCGGCATTTTTTTTCTCGGCGTGTTTATGATACCGGGATCGATCTATTTGAATCTGATCGCCGGTCAAAGTCTGGGACCTGCGGCGGAATGGACCACCATCATTCTGTTTATCGAGGTGGCGCGGCGGTCTTTTACCACCCTGCGGCGGCAGGAAATCTACATGCTCTACTATGTCGCCGCGAGCCTCACGGCCGGGGTGGGGTTGGCGCTTTCCGGTGGCCCTTTTGCCCAACTCATCTGGAATCAGTACTTTGTCCAGTCGCCCGGTGCGAGGGCCTTTGGCATAGACGACCAGATTCCTTCGTGGATTTCCCCGCCTGCCACCTCCGAGGGGATTCTCGAACGCAGTCTGTTTCACGCGGACTGGCTCGCCCCTATCCTGCTGGTCGCGATACTCCACATCTTCAATCGAGCCAGTGCCTTTACCCTCGGCTACGGACTGTTCCGGGTGACGGCGGATATCGAACATCTTCCTTTTCCGCTGGCGCCGATTCAGGCCGAGGGGGCTACCGCGCTGGCCGAAAGTTCCTCCGGAAAGGAAACATGGAGATGGCGAGCGTTTAGCATCGGCGCGATGCTTGGATTGGTATTCGGCGCGTTCTATATTGGCATCCCTGCCATTACGGGAGCGCTCTTGACCGAACCGATCACGTTGATCCCCATCCCGTTTGTAGACCTTACCCGTAACACCGAAAGCATACTTCCCGCCGCCGCCGTTGCCCTCGAACTGGGTCTTGGTCCGATACTTACCGGTTTTGTGTTGCCGTTCTGGATCGTCATCGGCGCGTCCATCGGAGCCGTTCTGACCATGATCATCAACCCGGTGTTGTACCATTTCGATGTGCTCAAAACCTGGTCACCCGGCATGGATACGATCCAAACCACGTTGGTAAACGACATCGACTTCTGGATGAGCGTGCGTATCGGAACCGGGCTTGCCGTGGCGCTGATCGGTATATGGAGCATTTTTATGGGGCTTAGGAGTCAGATGAAAAACCGGGCGTCAGGTCAACTCAAACGGTCGTTGCAACCCCCGCCAGAACGCGGAGACTTTCCGTTAAAAGCCATATTCGGGGTGTTTTTGCTGCTTACCGTAGGCTATGTGGTATTAAGCTGGCGGCTTGTGCCGGGTTTTCCGGTGCTGTTTTTTATTTTTTACGGATTTGTTTACACCCCGCTGAGTTCCTATGCAAGCGCGCGTCTGCGCGCGATCACTGGCACAGACCTTCAATTTCCGCTCATCAAAGAGGCCACGTTTATCCTGAGCGGCTATAAAGGCGTAGATATATGGTTTGCCCCGATTCCGATTTTCAATTACGGCGGGCAAGCACAGGCGTTTCGTGAAATCGAACTGACCGGCACACGGTTTTCCAGCGTACTCAAGGCCGAACTGGTAATGATTCCGGTGCTTTTGGCGTGCAGTCTGCTCTTCTGGCATTTTGTCTGGGGACTTGCCCCGGTGCCCTCGCAGGCGTACCCTTATGCACAGAAGTTCTGGCAGCAACAGGCGACGATGCAGGCGTTATGGTACGCCAGTACGACCGGCGTAGGGTTTGAAAACAGCTATCTGCTGGAAGCGCTGAAAACGCCGTTTATTCTCGGAGGGACGGTATTTGGGGTAGTTGCTTATGCGGTACTGGCCGTGCTCAATCTTCCGGTCATGCTGATTTTCGGGGTGATTGCCACCATCGGAACCGTGCCACAGTCGTTTCTTCCGAATCTCTTCGGCGCGTTGCTCGGCAGATACTACATGGAGAAAAAATTTGGGCGGGACATGTGGCATCGCTATACACCGGTGCTGGCAGCCGGCTATGCCTGCGGAACCGGACTGGTCGGTATGGCTACGGTCGCCATTGCGTTGATCTCCAAAACAGTATCGCCGCTGGTCTATTGATCCCGGTGTTGTTGTACATAGAGAGCTACCTGTTCGATCACGTCGGGTAGAAGTTCGATCAACTTGCCGGCCGGGCTTCCGGGCGTATTGACATGCAAAAGCTCCACCCGGTCCTGCCGCGCCACCAGAAAAGCGACCGGTTCCACCGACACCCCGCCTCCCGTGCCGCGTCCCTGCCGCGCTTCGGCATCCGATCCGAACCCGCCCGCTCCAAACCCCATCGTAATCTTCGATACCGGAACCACATAGACATCCCCAAGCTGCATGGGCTTGCCTACATGCACCTCAGTATGCGCAATATTTTTTAACTGCTCGGTAACGATACGCACCATATCTTCTACCGCCATATCTTCACCTCCTGCTAAAACCGGGTAAACATCACATACCCGGCAATTCGCGTTCCGCCAGTTTTTTGATCGCTGTAATATCCGCCTGCTCGCCGTCACCGGGGAACGCAAACTTACCCATCCACCACGTCTCGGTAAACGACGCGGATTCACCCGGCGCTAGCCGCTCCATAGGCCCGATGGGTTCGAGTTCGCACATGGCGCTTTTCGGGTACCAGATCGAAAGCGTAAGCCCTGCCATTTCGTTGTACAACCGGCCGGGGAACGCCGGGTATCCCTTGAGAAATATCAACCCGTTGCGCATAAGATAGGCAAGCCACCCGGCATACGAATCCAACCCGAGTTTGGAGTGAAGCGGTGGTCCCGTCACCTCCAGACATCCCTCCCGGATGCGGATGGCAGGATCTTCGGGCAGAAAATTCATCACCGCGTCCGGTTCGTAGCGCAGATAGGAGCGTGGGAAACGACTGTGTCGGGAAAGCGGCACGATGCAAATACCCCCCCCTTGGGCAAAGGTTCTGCTCCAATGACACCAGCGGGTTTCCCGATCCGACACGTTGACGATGGTCTGGGTACACCGAAGTCGTGAAGAAAGGGCGGACAATTCGAACGTGCGTACCAATTGCGTCCCGATGTTTTCGTCCACAAGACTGGTAAGACGCGCGATGCCTTCTCCTATGATTTCGCCGGTCCACGGACCAAGCCAGAGCAGGGGATGCCGCGGAATGATCGTCTCCGGACCGATGTCGAATCGCCCGGCGCAAGGTTCTATGATGGGTTTGTCAGGCGAATAGGTCCACCCCTGCTGTTCGGGGTTCTCGTACAGCGCGTCGATACCGTCGAGCGTATAAGAAAGCACCCTGCCCCCGCTGTGCGGCAACAGAATCACCCGGGTATGCCTGTTGTCGAGTCTTATGCAATTTCGGTACCCGAAATAATCGATAAAATCGGTAGTCAAAGCCTCGCTCCTCCGTACAAGTGAGATTTCTTCTCCGGATCGTCGTCACAGTATACACGCCATCCGTTTTCGTGTCCATCATAACGAGAAAAAATTGGTTGACAACTAACCACATGTTTTGTACATTACATGTTTGGTACATCCTTGTTAATATATGGATTCGAAAAAGACAACGCATACCGTCTGTTTGGACAGGCCGACGGCGCACAAAAGGGCGGCAGGAATGAAGACTTTGACCGGAAAACAGACGCGCGTATACGAATATATCCGGCAACAGGTGCAACGCATGGGGTTTCCGCCGAGTGTGCGCGAGATCGCGCAGATGTTCGACATCAGCACCCGTGCGGCCTACGATCATCTGCGCGCCATAGAGAAAAAGGGATTTATCCGCCGTGACCCGATGAAACCGCGTGCCATAGAGGTTATGGGGCACAAAACCAACCCCATATCCCGCGAAGACGCTGTCATGATTCCGCTGGTAGGCCGTGTGGCGGCCGGTCAGCCTATTCTGGCGGACGAGAACATCGAAGATCATCTGGCTTTCCCCGCCAGCATGGTCCAGAACGGAACCGTGTTTGCGCTTGAAGTCAAAGGCGACAGCATGATCGAGGACGGGATTCTGGACGGAGATTATGTGCTGGTGCGCGAACAGCCCGTAGCCAATCCGGGCGAAACAGTCGTCGCGTTGCTTGGCGAGGAAGCCACCGTAAAACGGTTTTATCCCGAAAAAAATCAAGTGCGTCTGATGCCCGCCAATTCCACCATGAAGCCGATTCTTGCCAGCGACGTAAGTATCGTCGGCAAAGTGGTCGGCGTTTTTCGCCGTATGGCCTGAGCTACGGAATCCCCCATTTGCCCGGATTGAGCAGGTCGGGGTTGTCGATACGTTCGGACTGGACGGCCTCCCACACATCGCCGGGCAACCCCTCTCCGTCGGACGTGGCCACGGCCTCCTCCACGTAGGCCGTCCGGTCCGCTCCGACGATGACAGTCGATATGTCCGGACACGACAACACAAAACGCAACGCCAATTGCGGCAACGTGGCAATACGGTCGGTCAGCAAACCCCGGAGTCGATCTGTCCGCTCCGCAAGCGGTCTGAGATGCTCCGGAAGATGTCTTGCCCGGTCGGTGAGCGCCCCCTTCAAAAGTGCCGACCGTATGATAACCCCGGTGTCGCTTTTACGCGCCGCCGGAATGACCGTCTCTTCATTTCTCCGGTCGAAAATATTGTAGGCAATCTGCAACGTATCCCACTCACCCTGCGAGAGTATCGCCAGCGTAACCTCCGGCAGATACGACGAATACCCGATAAAACGCACTTTCCCCGCCCGCTTCGCCACCTGAAGTGTCTCCAGCGCGATCCCCTCACGCACCATCCGCATCTCCAACGCCGGATCGTCACGTCCGTGAATTTGGATCAGATCGATCCTATCGGTCTGAAGACGCCTCAAACTCTCATCGATAGAGGCCGTCATCTGCCGCTGTATCTCCGGCGCTGACCCTGTCGGGTCGTGATAGTGCATACATTTGGTAGCGATATAGATTTCACTACGGCGATCTCGAAGCGCTTTTCCGATAAGGGTCTCGCTGGTTCCATACGCCGCCGCCGTATCAAGAAAATTGATGCCAATATCCACCGCATGATGCAAAAGCCGCTCCGCTTCTGCCGGAGTCGGTTGGTTTGTTCCTGCTTCCGTACGTATACCGTAATCCAATCCGAGTTCTACCGTCCCCAGTGATATCTCCGAAACAAGTAGACCTGTACGCCCAAGACGTCTGTATTGCATAATTACTCCAAGAAAGTCAAAGGTGTCATGTCTCCACCCCGCGCTCAAGCATCATCTCGATATGCCGCACCGTACAACGCCCAAGCGTTTCCACATGGTATCCGCCTTCGAGCATCGACACAAGACGGCCACCGCAACAGGCATCTGTCATTTCCATGACCCTACGGAGCATATCCGAAAAACCGCTCTCCGTGACTTCCGTCCCGGAGAGCAGGTCGTCGTGGTGCGCATCGAATCCGGCGGAGAGCAGCACGATATCCGGGGCAAAGGCATGGGCGGCGGGCAGGATGTATTTTTCGAACGCTTCCCGATATACCTCGTCTCCTGCGCCGGCAGCCACGGGAACGTTGAGCGTATAGCCTTTGCCTCTTCCTTCGCCGATCTCCCATGTAGCCCCTGTATACGGATAGTGCGGCCACTGATGGATACTGGCGAAAAACACCAAAGGATCTTCTTCGAAGATGTGCTGCGTGCCGTTCCCGTGATGGACGTCCCAGTCGAGGATAAAAACGCGCTGCATGGCCCATGCCCGCTGAGCATGACGAGCGGCTATGGCTATGTTGTTGAAAATGCAAAACCCCATGCCGCCTTCGTGTTCGGCGTGATGACCGGGCGGGCGGACCGCGCAAAAGGCGTTGGCGGCTTTCCCCACGGCAACGGCGTCTATGGCGGCAAGTCCGGCACCGGCGGCACGAAGGGCAGCCTGATACGAAAGACGGGAAATCTGCGTATCGCCGGTGGGCAATCGGCGAAGACCACCCTCGCACCAGCGCGAAACCGCCTCCACATATAAGGCGTCGTGGACGGCGGTCACGCTGGAAAGATCGGCGATGTCGGGTTCGATACGGTTCAGATGGCGAAAAAGCTGTGGGTGGGCTGTAGCGGCGTCTGCAAGCGCCCTCTCGATGGCCGTCAACCGTTCCGGTCGTTCCAGATGAAACGGCCCCGTGTCATGCAGTAGAAAATCGGGATGGGTGACAAATGCCGTAGCCACGGTTATCGGGTTTCCTTGGAGAGTTTTTCGTAATATCGGTTGACCAGATCGCGAAACTGCGGTGGCACGTCTTCGTCACGCGCCATACGCAATTTTTCCTTCTGTGCCAGTTCTCTAAGCTGACCGGCCATATCCCGCTGTACATCCTGCAAGGCCTGCGAGACCTTCTGGTGCAGTTCTTGCCAGTTTTGGCGGTCGATTTTCCAGGGTTCGTTGCCAAGCGCAGCAGCACGGTTGAGTGCATCGCGCATCTGGCGTCCGGCCTGCGAATTCTGCGGAAGCCGATCCGCCAAGTCTCGAAGCTGTTGCATTTGCTCGCGATAGTCCTGAGACGTTTGGCCGCTCGTCCCCGGCGACAGCCCGCGTTCGAGCCGGTCAAGCTGGCGCTGAATATCCTGCCAGTCGGACATGGCATCACGCAGATCGTCCTGTGTACGGGTAAGTTGATCCTCGTCGGGCGCGATCAGATTTTTCTGCGTCTGCCGGACTTGTTCGGCCAGTTGTTTGAAGTCCTGCAACAGTTCTTTTTCGTTGCGGGCGGCGCGATCCAGCCCCCCGGGCTGTAACTGTCCTTTGGATCGGTCTACTTTCTGCGGAAGACCGTCGTCGATGGTGTCCAACGCCTGTTCGGCGGCATCTGCCGTGCCGGGTTGATCCTTTTGGGCGCGGTTTTTGAGATAGTCCAGATCGTTTTTGAGTCGTTCCAGTTCTTGCCGCATCTGTTCCTTGCCGTCGGCCACTTCGCGCAGCCGCTTGCGGACAAACGCTTCCAATCTTTTGTCCTGACTTTCTTCGGAAAGTCCTGTACGGCCTTTTTCAAGCGCATCGAGACGCGAACGGATGCCCGAGAAGTCGCGGTCTTTTTCCTTTTTGAGTTCTTCAACCGCGCGTGCCGCCTGATCTTGTCGCGCCGCCAACTGATCCGCGCGTCGCGCCGCCTCTTGGGTGAGCCGCTCCAGCGACTGGCCTTGTGCGCGCTGAAGCTGTTGGCGAGCGTCTTCAAGCCGCTGAAGCGCCTTCGAACCTTGCCCCGACGCTTCTTGCGGGTTGTTGCGCTGTAGTGCCTGCGACGACCGGGCCATTTCTTCGGAACTCTCGCGTAACCCGCCCGTCGCGTCACGCAGCGACTCGTTCATCTGGCGGTCGGATTGCCCGGAAGGCATCCGCGAAAGGCCGGCGGCCAACTGTTCGGCCTGCTGACGCAGTTGCGCCTGTTCGCGCGTAAGCCGATCCAGTTCGCGTCGGCGTTCGGCCTCCGTCTGCCGAGCGTTGTCGCCAAACTGCCGCATCTGGTTGTTCAACTGTTGCTGACGTTGTGCCAATTCCTTTACCCGCTGAAGCGACTCGTCCACCGTCTGACTCTGACGTTGCGACTGATTGGCCTGATCGGGCGATTCGTAACGGTTTTCGTCGCGTTTGAGTTCCAGTTCCGACGTATCGCCAAAGTCCAGCGGCGCGCCGCCGGCCCTGCCGTCCCTCGCCATGCTCACTTCGAACTCCCGGATCAGCGCATCCACCTGCATCAGATACCGGAGCGCTTCTTGCTCCGGCGGTAGCGCCGCATCGGCAGAGCCGCTCCGTAGCGCTTCCGACACCCGTCCCATCGGTTCGAGTGCTTCTTCGAGCAAATCGGTCATCTTGAGGAGGTTCTCGTCTATCTCGAACTGGAAACGCATCTCGTTGAGCGATTCCTGCGCGCGTTCCTGCACACGGTCTTGCGCCTTGGCGATGGCTTCGAGATCGGTCTTGATTCGGTCCGACGTTTCCGTCTCCGCGTCGCGTTTTACGCGCCACGTTGCGGCGATGATTTCCTTTTGTTCTTGGGAAAGTCTTCCTGCCTGAAGCCCGCCCGCGCCGCCGCCACCACCGCCACCGCCGCCCGCCCCTTGCCGATACGTTTCTTCAAAGGGTTTTACTTCCAGAAAATAGATGTCTGTAGATGCTTTTCCACCCTTACCACGCGCATCTGCCGCTGTAGCATAGTACGACAGAAAATCGCCCGGCTTTACCGACATCTCTTCCAAATACAGCATATGCTCGCCTTTCCATGTCGTCCCGCTTCCGGTGTCGCGCCCCAGATCGATCGTCTGCTCTTTGCCTCCGTTTACCGAATAGGTCAGGGTAAAAGACGACAAGCCGAAGTCGTCTTCGGCTTCGGCGCGGATAAGCACCTCCTCGACGGGAGACACACGCGTGTCACGCCCCGGTTCAAGAATCGTCACATGCGGCCCTTGGTCCTGTTGTGCCCGTATATAGTATTCTACCGGGTCCAGATTGGACATGCCATCCATATCGATTACCTGAATACTATAGGACAGATCTTCCTTTACGGTCAGCGATCCGGTCAACGTCCGGTTGTCTGTATCGAGGGCGGTCTCGACGCCATTGCTAAATTTCAGGTGTCCCGATTTTACGGGTTTGTTGACCGTTATCGTCAATTTTACGACGGTTCCCACCGGCGCGGTGATGTCGCCTTTGTCCTCTTCGGTTTTGCGTTCAAGCCCGGCATAGACAGGAAAGTCGTACACAAGATCGATACGCTCGATCTGGGGCGGATCGTAGACGGTGAGGGTAAAAACAGGAGAGGTAGACCGGTCCGCATCGACATAATACTCGATGTCTTGATCGACCACGCCCAGTTCGAAATTGAACACGCCCGTCGTAGCGGTTTCGACCATTTCGACGGCGTCCCATGTTTTCGCGTCTTTCGCTCGGGTAAACAGACGGACCTGGGCTACAAGCCTTCCTTCGAGCGTGACGACGACCATTTGGTTGTGGCCGCGCGGGAGACGGGCATCGCCCGGTTCTACGGAAAGACCGGTGGGAAGTAGCGGGCCGGGGCGGGACCACGGCGCCGCCAGACGCACGAGCGACCGGCCAAACAGATCGGCGTCTCGCACGGCAAGTACGCTCAAAAATACAATCGCCACGCCGGCCAGCCCTACTGCGCGACGCATCCGGTCGGCGGCGACGAGATGTTTGAAGTCGATATGCCCTGTCTGACGGTCGACCTGCTCCAGCAATCGGTCAAACATACGCTGTTGTTGCACCGAAAGCGTTTTTTCGCCAAACTCCACGGCGCTGACCAGTCCGTCGTTCAATTCCGGGTGGCGTTCTTCCACGTATCGGGCGACCTGCGCGTCGGTGGGCATTTTGCGTAGCGGGCGGATCAGAAATCGGAAGGCCGTATAACAGGTAACTGAAGCCAGAACAGCCAGAAGAACAAGACGCGCCACCATCCCAAGACTGAGCAGATGATCGGCGGCAAGGCTGATCCCAAGCAGAACGCCCGCCAGAGCGACGGTCAGCGACAGACCTTGCAATAGGACGGTTTTACGCCATTCCTGCAAGGTCTGGTGCAGATAGGGGCGAAGAGAAGAAACCGAGGCGCTTATACATCCTCCTTTATCGATGGGTCCGACTGGCCAGGACGGTTTCGCCTATCACTACGGCCAGCAGAGCCAGAGAAAGAAACCACCACAATCGCTGACGTCGTTCCATTTCCTCGTTTTCCTCGCGGTCGGCTTGAAGCCGATCGGCCTTTGCTTCTTCGCTTTCGGTAACGGGATTGATCACTGCCGATAAAAACTCTTCGAGGTCGAGTCGGGTAAAGTCGGATTCGCGCGTATCGAGATCAACGGCAAAATGACGGGTGTCGCTGTTGTCGTTTATCCGGTACAACCCCGGTTCGCCGGTTTCGCCAAAAAGCGGCGTCTCGTCCGGTCCGGTCTGAACCTCGATCTGCGCCCCGGTCGGGGTGGTGACGGTTACGCCTGCCCGTCCCGGAACCCGAACCGTCTCACCGATCAGATGATAATACTGCGTTCGCTGATTCTGCCCCGACAGTCTGTCGCTTAGATAATCGACCGTCTGGTACAGAAACGGAACAAAAACACCCCGAATGGGGAAGTCGGTCCATTCAAGACCAAGGGGGGCGTTTATCATAAAGACACGGCCTCTGCCGATCGTTTTTTCGACAAACGCGGGGCTGCCGTCGTCAAAACTGCCCAGCACGACAGCCGAAGAATCCACTGTCATACGGGCGATGCGGAAAAAACGGGCGGTGCCGAAATCGCCGTTGTGCGGTCCGGCAAACGGCTGAAAAACCGGATGTTGATACCGGATGTCGGCCACCGAGCGGTATTCGTCGCTCCGGTCCTGCTCCGGCCATACGGATACAAGACGACCCGGCGCAAGATCGGAAAAGGCGGTGTTGAACACCTGTTCGGACACGTCGGGATGGAGCGCAATGGCGATACCACCACCGGAGACCGCATAGGCACGAAGCCGTTCGGCTGCGGCGCGCCCTATGACACCCGCGTTGGCCAGCACCACCGCCTGATATTCGCCGAGCGAAATCCCGCCGAGTTCGTTTGTCGAACGCACGTCGATCGTGATCGGCGGATCGGAGCGCAAGGCAAGCGCCTCGGTCAGATAGAACAGATCGCCCCCGCCCCTGCGCCCCGTATCCCGGTCTTCGACACACAGAATGCGAAGCGGTGGCGGTGTTTCTACGGTAAAATAAAACCGGTTGTCATCCGCAAAGCCGTCGTCGCTCAACTCTACGATACCCGTACTGGCCTCCTCAAAGGTATGACGAAAATTTACGGTCTGTCCCGACTGTGCGGCAAGATCGACGCGTTTCGAGTCTACCTGTCGTCCGTTTACCGTCAGCACGGCGGTTCCACGATAGGGAACGCCGCCAAAGTTTTTGACGCGCGCGACCACGTCCTGCGTGCGTTGCGTCCGGGTGACCGGGCCGGCCAGAGTCACGTCGGTAATCGCGGCGTTGACTGGGTCGTCTCCGGAGACGTCTTCGATTTTGAGTTGCACCCCCGGCCCGAGTTGCCAAGGCACTGCGCCCCGGTCCCATCCGGTTTTTTGAAAGTCCGAAATCAGATGGATCGTACGGTCTTCGAAACCCGACCGGTTGACCTGTTCTTCGGCAAGACGAAGCGCCTCCGTATAGTTCGTGCCCCGGTTGACCGGCAAAAGACGGGTTTGGATCAACGAGCGGACGGTCGCATGATCGGTTCCGGTTTCTTTTAGCAGATGACCCTGTGTTGAAAACGCGACAAGCGCCACATGGTCGCCAGGGGCGATCTCGCGTATGATCTCTTCGGCGCGTCGGCGCGCCATGTCCATCCTGTTTGCAAAACCCATGCTGTAAGAGATATCGACGAGAATCGCCACCGCTCTGGGTTGTAGCCCGGCCAGTGCCGCGCCGGAGACATCCTTGATAAAAGGCCGGGCAAACACGACGGCCAGTATGGCGCAGACAGCCATCCGCAGTATCAGCAGTAACAACCGGCGCAACTTCTGCTGACGCACGACTTCTTTATGCGAGATTTTCAAAAACCGGAACGTACTCAGTTGCCGGACCTGAACGCGGTCCCGCCGGACAAGATGCAGCAGCAAGGGGATCAGGGCCCCCATGGCGCCGGCCAGAAAAAGAGGTGTAAGAAAAGAAAGACCACCCATCACCGTTCCCAATACCGCAGTTTTACACTTTTACTTCTCAATGCATCTGCATACGCCGGGCCAGATACGTAAACAACGCATAGTCGAGAGGTCTACCGATATCCAGCATATCGTAGTCTACCCGTATCCGGGCGCATCCGGTCCGGTTTTCGTCGATAAACCGCCGAAACACCTCCATATACTGATCGCGTACCACCGTCGGAACCGATACCAGACGCTCACCGGTTTCGGGGTCTTCGAATCTTGTCGTATCGGTAAAGGGAAAGTTGAGTTCGTCCGGATGTACGATATGAAAGACGATGACGTCGTGTCCTTTGAATCGAAAATGCTCAAGTGCGTCCATCGTGCGGGCGGGGTCGTCGAGCAGATCGGAGATGACGATCACAAGCCCTCTGCGGGACAGGGTGTCGGCGAGTTCGTGGAGCGGCTTGCCCATGTCTGTCCCGGAACCGGGTTCCAGTTGCTCCAGCCGGGAAAGGATGGCGTAGATGTGCGCGGGCCGAGACCGCGCCGGGATAAAGTGTGTGACTTGGCTGTCAAAGGTAATAAGACCGACCCCGTCGCTTTGGCGCGAGATAAAAAAGGCCAGCGCCGCGGCCAGATATGAGGCGTATTCGAGTTTGCTGAGACCGTCGGATCGGTAGCCCATCGAGGCGCTTCGGTCGAGCAGGATAAAGCTGTGGAGATTGGTTTCTTCCTCGAACTCTTTGACATAGTACCGGTCGGTGCGGGCATAGGTTTTAC
>VGJU01000037.1 GCA_016867335.1 Candidatus Zixiibacteriota bacterium
CATCTCCCATACGTATAACCCGGAGCAGAGAAATCGATCAGGGGCCAGTTCCGGGTTATACGTATGGCTCGCGTCTCCTATCCCGGTAGGTAGCCCCATCCCTGCCGGGGGATATCTTTTGTATGAAGTATGTTGCCAGAGGATGGACGGTTTATGATTCGGTTTCGGCGGTATGCAGTATCCACGATTGCCCTTGCCGCGAGCCTGACGGCGCTTCCGGCACGCGCCCAGCAGGCGCCCATCGTTTCCGATGTGATCATCGAGGGTCAGGTAAACGTCGAAGAAACCCTGATCCGTTCGCAGATGACCCTTAAAAAAGGCAACGTGTTCAACCCCAGAGACGTGTCCACCACGATCCGGGAATTGTACAAACTCGGTTTGTTTCAAGACGTTCGGGTGTATGGCCGCTCTCAGGGCAGTACAGCCGTTCTTACCGTCAGCCTGAAAGAATATCCCTTTCTGGACCGCATCGAGTTTAAGGGGAACAAAAAGTGGAAAGCCAAACACCTAGAACGTATCGCGGAAATCTATCAGGGACAAGCGGTCAGCCCGTTGCGGCGTAAACAGGTCATAGAACGACTAACAAAAGAATACAACAAAAATGGCTATCTGCTTGCCGAAGTAGAAGATCGTGTATTGATCGATCGAAACAAGGCGGTACTCGAATTAACGATACACGAAGGCAAAAAAGTAAAACTCGGCGAGATTTATATAGAAGGCAACTACGCGCTGACCGACAAGAAGCTGGCCAAGGCGCTCCGCAAAAAGGACCGTACCGAAGAAAAAGAGTTCTGGAAAGAAGGCGATCTCAGACGCGAGCGTTTGATGGACCAGTTTGAAAAGGTCGCCAAAGAATACCGTAAAAACGGATTCCGGGACGTCAGGGTCGTGGGCGATTCACTCTGGTATAGCGAAAACCGCCAACGCATATTTTTGATGGTCAAGGTAGAGGAAGGACGCCGTTATTATCTGGGCGACGTCTCGTTCGAAGGCAACACGGTACTCAAGAACGATCAGTTGAAGGAACTCCTCAAAGTCGAAACCGGAAAGGCGCTCGACGAAGAAAAATATCAGGAGAGTGTAAGCAAGATTTACGAAGCATACGGCGAAATGGGGTATCTGTATGCCACACCGCTTGCGCGCGAGACGGCGGCGAACGATTCCGTGGTTAATGTACAGTTTGCCGTAAACGAAGGCATTCCCGCCAAAGTCCACCGCATCGACATCATCGGAAATACCAAAACCAAAGACAAGGTTATCCGCCGGGAAATGGTCATGAAACCGGGACAGATTTTCCGGCGCTCCGAGCTTATGCGCAGCCAGCGCGAGATTTTCCAACTCAACTTTTTCCAGGATGTTCAGCCGGACATTGCGCCATTGCCCAACGGCGATGTAGACGTTGCCATGACCGTCCAGGAAAAACCGACCGGAACCGCCAACGCAGGCGCGGGGTTTAGCGGACTGGACGGTCTCGTGGGAACCATATCGGTCGTCGTGCCCAACTTTCTCGGCAACGGCCAGACGCTCAACTTTGCGGTCGATTACGGTCAACGACGCAAATCCTTTTCCACCGGGTTTATCGAACCTTGGCTGTTCGATAACCCTACCAGCGCGGGGGTGGACCTGTTCTGGACCGAGAGACGCTGGTTTCAAGGGTTCAACCTGATCGAAAAGGGATTTGGGTTTTCGGCAGGACGTCGGTTTAGAAACAGCTACTATCGTGTCAACTCCAATTACCGTTTCTTTCATCAGGGATACCGCGAGTTTGACGAGGCCTTTACACCCGGCAAACCGGGTGCGCAGGAAGACCTGATCCGACTCCGTCAGAACGCAGAAGCCAACAGCGGTCTGACCAGCCAGTTGGGAACCAGCTTTATGCGCGACAGCCGCGATTTTCCCCAGTTTGCTACACGTGGCTCGCGCAACTGGGTGCAAAACAACCTTGCCGGACTGGGTGGAAAAGTCAAATACTTCAAACAGGTACTCAACACCGAATGGTATCTTCCTACGGGTTTTGGCACGTCGCTTTCCTTACGGGGCAAATACGGATACGTGATCAATCCGTTCAACAACCGAGAAGTGCCGCTCTACGAACGATTTTTCCCCGGCGGCGTCAGTTTCGACGGTAGCATTCGCGGATATGGCAACAACACGATAGGCCCTTATACCACCATTGCCGACATCTCGGGTCTTAACTCGCTCAACGACGGGGGCCGTAGCATGGCCATTCTGACGCTCGAATACACCATCCCCATCGTCGACCAGCGCAAATCGCCCCAGCCGGTGTATGGTCTCGTATTCGTCGAAGCCGGCAACGCGTGGCGGTCGCCTTCAAGCACGACGTTCAACCTCAAACACCTCAAAAAATCGGCAGGTTTTGGCATCCGGGTCATGATGCCGCTTGTAGGGCTGATCGGATTCGATTTCGCCTACGGATTCGACAGATCGTCCGACCCGCTTTTGGCTAGAATACAGAAACGGAGCGGATGGAATACGCATTTTCAGTTGGGACAGTTTTTCTAAGCGATGCCGGGTGTCTTTCGGCGTCATCGTTTGATACCAGACCCGTAACGGGGTTTCAGGAGGATCGCATGTACAGAACATGGGGCGTCGTCATAGGGACGGTCGTCGCTTTCCTGACGCTCGGCTTTTTGCCGGCGACAGCGCAGCAGTTGAAAATCGGTTATATCGATATGGCGCGCGTTCAGCAGACCTACAAAGGATTCAAAGACGCGGAGGCACAGTTTCAGAAAGCCGCCAAAGACTTGCAGGACAAAATCCGTTTGGCGCAAGAAGAAGTCGAGCGGATGAAACAGCAGTATGAATCCAGAAAGATGATGCTTACCGAAGCCCGGCGGGCCGAAGACGAGAGAACCATCGGACAGAAGGAACAGGATGTGATGAAACTGATCCAGGACTCTCAGGCCCAGTTGGCTCAGCAGGAGGCGGACCTCACCAGACCGCTTCAGGAAAAGGTCTTTACCGTCGTACAAACCCTGGCCAAAGCAGAAAACTATACATACATCTTCGACGCTTCCGTTTTGCTGTACGCAGACCCGCTCAAAGCCTCGGACCTGACCAATCAGGTACTCGAAGAACTCCAGAAAGAGGTCAAGTAATACAGTCCGTGACAACCCTTGACGATATCCGGGGCATGACCCCGGATATCTATGGATATGCGTATTTCCAAACGAGCGGTTTTTCTCCCAAACTCGCACCGGTAGTAGACGAGGTGGTCCGCTGGTTTAGTTTTCACAGCCAAGGGCCAGCGATTCCGGAGATAGCTGCCCGGATGCAAGAATTGGCCGACGTTGCGCGTGCCGGCGTCGCCGATGTGCTCAACGCCGACTCCGAAGAAATCATGCTCGGCGAAAACGCTACCATCGGCATCAACGTCGTAGCCAACGGCATCGACTGGAAATCCGGCGACAACCTCATTCTCAGTTCGCACGAACACCCCGGCAATCGGCTCGTCTGGTACAATATCGCGCGTTTGCACGACGTGGAACTCCGGTTTGTGGAAATGACGGACGACCAGGACCGGATGCGAGAACAGTTAACCCGGCTGATCGACAACCGGACACGCATCGTCAGCATCAGCCATGTGTCGCGCCGGACCGGGGTGCGGGTGGCGGCGCGCGACCTCGTCCGTATCGCCCACGAACGAGACGTCCCCCTCCTCTACGACGGCGCGCAATCCGTCGGTGCCATTCCCGTAGACGTCCGTGCAATCGAATGCGACTTCTATGTCTTCAGCGGTCACAAATACCTCATGGCCTCGCAGGGAACCGGCGGCATGTACATCCGAAAGGACCGCATCGACTGGCTCAGACCTGTCTGGATCGGCTCGCGGTCACAGAAAGACTTCGATCTTCAGGGTAACATGGAGCTTTTGGACAACGCCCGCAGATTCGAGTTTGGCACACGCAACCTGCCCGACCAGATCGGGCTTGGCAAAGCGCTGGAGATATGGAAGTCGGTCGGCTGGGAAAACGTTTTCGACGCGATCCGCCGATACACCGACCGGATGAAACAACGACTCGAAGAGATACCCAGACTCGTACTGGAAACACCTTTGCCCTACGACCGGTCGTCCGGCATCGTCACGTTTCGTTTGCCCGGACACGAATCCGGGGCCGTTTTGCAGAGTCTTCAGGAAAACGAAAAAATACTCGGTTCGTCGCTGGAATTCGACAGCGAAGGCATTCGTCTTTCCACCCACGTTTTCAACACGGAAGAACACTTGGAGCGCTTGGTATCCGGGCTTCAGCGAATCCTTCGCACCGGACGCTGACACTGCCTTGCCCCACCTCGGTATGCGAACTGGGCTTTTCCTCCTTTCCGTAGTCACATGGCTTTTTTTCGCGTGCGGATCACCCGGATCCCGCGTTGAGCCTTCCGATTTTTCTTACCAAACTCCCTACCCACTATTCTCCGTTTTGGTAGATTCCGCCCAACTGCACAAAACCATTGCCCGGCTTGCCGCGCCAGACTCGCGCATGACCGGCTATCCGGGGGCCGACAGCGCCGCGCGTTTTATCGAAACGTCGTTTCGTGATATCGGTCTCGAAGACGTGGAAATCGAAACTTTTCCCGCGTCCGTCCCGCTTGACGAAGGCGGAACGCTCACCCTGCTCGACGGGCCAACCGGCGGCGTTTCTCTCTTTCCCGTATATGCGCTCTGGCCCAATCTCGTCCGCACATCCACCACACCGCCCGAAGGTATCACCGGACGGTTGATCTACGCCGGGACCGGCGAATGGACCGATTTCAACGACCAAGACCCCGAAGACGCGATCGTCCTTATGGATTTCAACACGGGTGTCAACTGGCGGAACGCCGCCGTACTGGGCGCACGGGCCGTCGTCTTTGCCGAGCCCGAACATACCACCCGTATCGAAGGGGAAGAAAAATATCTTCAGGTTCCGCTCAACCTGCCCCGCTTCTGGCTTCCCGCCGTATACGCCGCACCCCTGATCGAACGGCTGAAATCCGAAAAAAACATTCCGGCAACACTACACGGACGTATGACGTGGAAACGTTTGCCTGCTTTCAACATCATGGGGAAAATCTCCGGAACCCATCCACAGTTAAAAGAAGAAACTATTGTTCTAAACGCCTACTACGACTCGGTTTCGCCGGTTCCTGCGCTTTCTCCGGGTGCGGGGCAAGCCGTCGGAATGGCCGCGTTGTTGGAAATCGCCCGGTATTTCAAGACCAACCCACCCGCCCGAACCGTATACTTTCTTGCTACGTCGGGGCATTTTCTCGGACTGACCGGCACGGCAAACTGGGCCTCCCGACATGCCCGGCATACGGCCTATTTTAAAAACAGACAAGAAAAACCGATCAACGTATCCCTGTTTATCGGTTTGGATCTGTCGGCCAACCGAGACCAACTCGGCATCTATTACGCAGGACGGTTTTATGGCGGAGAGGCTGTAGAAAAACAACGCTTTTTTACCCCCTTTGGCAAAACCTTTACCGCCTATGGGGATCGGATTGCCCATGCGCTCGGCTATCGCCGGGACATGCTGATCAATGTGATCACCCCGCCGCTTGGCATACAGTTTACCGAGTTTTTTCCGGCAGGCGGTATCGGCTTCGAACCCGAAGTGCTCAAATACGCCGGATACCCGTCGCTGACCCTCGCCACGGTCTTTGATGCGCGTCCACTTGTGGACACCCCACTGGATCGCGTCGCCTCCGTACATATACCCCGTGCCATTCGCCAGACCCGTTTTCTGACCGGTTTGCTGGCAGATGCCGTCAACGACGTGCGGTTGTTTCCCGACTTCAAAATCGAACTCGAAGACCGCTTTGTCGCGGGCCGGGTGCGCGTAGTCGAGTTCGATCCCAAACAAAGCTATGTGCCCAACATCCCTAAACCCGGGGCAATCGTGCGTTTTCGGCGCTCCCAGAAAAGCATGACCGGTGTAAAAAACGAAATCCTGCTCGTCGCCGACAGCACGGGCACCGTGGAGCATCCCATGCTGGAGGCCGGGCGTGTCTACGACACCGAAGGGTTTGTCATCGACGAGCAAACCGGCGACATCACGTATGCGTCGGATCGCGGACCCTACGGAGAAGGCAGTTACGACCGACAGCTTACACTCGATTGGATGGAGAAGTCCAAATCCACCGTAGTGTTTCGGTGTCAGGCCACCAATCTCTACGATCTGGTCGATCCCCGGTATCTGGTGCGGCTCAACCAAGCTCAGCCGCTTGACGGCGCAGGAAACGTACCACTGACCTACGGCATCGTATTTCAGGAAGGTATTTGGTCTACCGGAAACACATACGAAGAAGATACCGCCGTCGTGTTTACGCCACCCGGAGAACGGTTCAAACTATTGATGTCGCAGGGGCCGGTAGGACGACGACTGACGTTGCTCAACGCCAGCGAGAAGCACCCCGAAGGAATCGGGTTTTCGTCGGATATGTGGGCGATCCCGCATACTTCGTATCAGGTGGCGCGCGACATGTGGCATCTGACCGACGCACGGCTTCAAACGCTGAGAGCCGCCGGTGTCTCAAACCTACGGCTGGAGGCGTTTCACACCGAAGCGTCGCGGCTTATCGCAAAGGCCGAAGCGGCGCGGCTGGCGTTGCGGTGGGACGTTTTCATGAAATATGCGCGCGCCGCATGGGGCTATGAATCCCGCGCATACCCCGACGCCACTTCCGCCGCACAAGACGTGATGTTCAACTTACTGTTCTACATGGTGTTGGTCATCCCCTTCGCCGGTGCCATGGAACGGCTTGCGTTCGGGTTTTCGGACATATACCGCCGGATCGGAGCCACGATCGGTTTTTTTCTCGCCGCCTATCTCCTGCTTAGGTTTACCCACCCCGCATTTTCCATAAGCCACACCCCCGACATCTTCCTGCTGGCGTTTCTCATGCTCTGTCTTGCCGCCGCCGTCATCTGGATTCTTGTCCGTCGGTTTACCGGAACCATGAAAACATGGCAGGATGCCGGTCGCGTACATGGAACCGACGTACACCGTTCTGCGGCGCTGTTTACAGCGGCAAGCCTCGGCATCGCCTATATGCGCAAACGAAAAGCACGTACGGCACTGACTTGTCTTACGCTCGTGTTGCTCGTGTTTACCGTTCTTTCCTTTACTTCGGTCCGTACGTTTATGCGGGTCCAGAAAATCGACAAGCCCCACGCGCCCGTCTATCCGGGGTTTTTGGTCCGCAACCCCAACTGGGCGCCCGTCCAGAAACAAACCTTCGAATATGTCGCCGCCGAGTTTGGCTCCACGGAAGACGAAGACCGCCAAACGTCGATCGCGCCAAGGGCGTGGTACGCTTCCGGGCAGGCCGGCGTAAAAACCTTTATCAAGGTGGAACGGGGTGAACATGTCTCTGGGGATACGCTACGTTCGCTGTACGCCGGCGCGTTGATCGGCCTGACGTCCGAAGAACCCCGGATCACAGGAGTGGATCGCGCGTTGACCGCAGGACGCTGGTTTGAAAAGGATGAGTACGGTGTCTGCGTGATCTCCTCCGAGGCTGCGGACCGGCTCGGTATAGACGCCGCACAGGTAGGCCGCGCAAAAATCCATATCCTCGGACAACCGTTTACCGTAATCGCCCTGTTCGATGCGCGGCGTTTCGAACATACGCTCGACCTCGACGGTGAACCCTTGACCCCGGTAGACTTCGACGTTACGAGCCGAGATTTGCAGACCCAGCTTGCGCGGCGTCAGGAGGTATACGACAATCGCCCGGTGGAGACGCCCGTTTTTGTTCATCAGCCCACGGCAAACCTGATCGTCGTGCCGTACGAGTATGTCAACGACATCGGAGGGACGCTGCGGTCCGTATCGGTCCGTTTTCCCGACTACGAGGGCATAGCGGAGCGTCTCGACCGTTTTATGCCTCGGCTTGGCATTCCGGTGACGGGTAATGCGGACGGTCGCGTGGCGGTTTACAGTGCGTTGGGGTTGAGCAGTTTTTCCGGTGTGGGGCATATCGCCGTTCCCTTGCTTATAGCTGGACTGATCGTGATGAACACGATGCTCAACGCCGTATACGACCGGGTACGGGAAATCGGCGTATACGGCGCGTTGGGGCTGGCCCCTGCGCACATCGGCGCGCTTTTTCTTGCCGAAGCAGGGTTGTATGCCGTGGTGGGGGGTATGGCGGGTTATCTACTGGGACAGACCGTCGCCCGCGGGCTGGGCGAATGGGCACTGCTTCCGGCGCTTGCGCTCGACTATTCATCGCTGGCGGCGGCAGGTTCTACGTTTCTTGTCATGGCTGCGGTTTTGCTCTCTGCCGTGTATCCCGCATGGAAAGCCGCAGTCATGGCCGTGCCGGACGTAAGTCGTCAGTGGGACTTCCCCGAACCCGACGGTCCTGTCTGGCGTTTTGTTTTTCCGTTTACCGTTCCCAAACACGAGGCGGTGGGGTTGTGCCGTTTTCTATACCGTTATTTCGAAACCCATGGCGACGAGACGCTTGGCCTTTTTCGCGCTACTCGGCTTTCGATACGCCGTGAGACGAATGACGGCTGGGAGACACACCGTATTGACGCACATCTTTCGCTTGCCCCCTACGATCTGGGCATCAGCGAAACGATTGCCGTAGAGGCGCACCCGGCAGGAGATTTCAACACGTTTGACATTCACGTTGCCATACGGCAGGAAAGCGGGGACCGCGCTTCGTGGCTTCGGGTAAACCGGCGTTTTCTCAACGGATTGCGCCGACAGTTTTTGATCTGGAGGACGCTGGACGGCGAGATCAGAAAAACGTACATGCAAGGGGAATAACATTGCGGACGACCGGTCGGGGGGTTATCTTGTACGGTGTCTCGCCCGATAGGTATCCGTTTACCGTTTTTACACCTTTTATGTACCGAGAGGGTGATCGCTCTCGACGTGGACGGCGTTATGTCTCGCAGATACAAGATGATCCCATGAGAACCACCCTTGCCGAGATTGCGGCTATTGTGGGCGGTGATCTGGTCGGCGACGGCACGGTGATCATCGAGCGGGTAGCCTCGCTGGAAGATGCCGACGGCGTATCGGTCTCGTTTCTGTCGCGGGTCAGACAAGCCGGGCGTCTCAAAGAAACGCGGGCGGCGGCCGCGATTGTACCGCACACCCTTGCCACCGCCCCGCTGCCCATCATTCGGGTGCGTTCTCCGGAGCGTGCTGTTGCCGCTCTTCTGACCGTCTGTTTGCCGCCTACCCCACCCGCGCCGCCCGGTATCCATCCCACCGCCGTGATCAGCCCGTCCGCCGTCCTGAGCGACGATGTGGCCATAGGCCCGTATGTCGTGATCGGCGACCGAGCTACGCTCGGCTCCGGTGTGGCGATAGGCGCAGGAACCTTTATCGGTGCGGACTGCCGGATCGATGCGCACACATGGCTTTTCCCGCGTGTAACGCTCTACGACGGCGTTTGTCTCGGAAAGTGGGTCATCGTCCACAGCGGAGCGGTGATCGGCAGCGACGGATTCGGTTATACGACCGGAGAACATGGGGCCGTCAAGATTCCGCAGGTGGGCGATGTAGTCATCGGAAACCTTGTAGAAATCGGGGCCAATACGACCATCGATCGGGCCACACTGGGCAGTACTCGTATCGGTGACGGAACCAAAATCGACAACTTGGTTCAGATCGGCCACAACGTGGTAATCGGCGCACATGTCACCATCTGCGCACAGACCGGAATTGCGGGCAGCACGGTGATCGAAGACGGCGTCGTTATTGCCGGACAGGCAGGTCTGAAAGACCACATTACCGTGGGGGCCGGTGCCAAAATCGGCGGACAAGCCGGCGTCACCAAGTCCGTGCCGCCGCGGATCGCCGTTTCAGGATATCCCGCGCGTCCGCACGAACAGGCACGGCGTATCGAGGCGGCGCTGGTCCGGCTTCCGGGGGTGCTGCAACGTCTGCGCGCGCTCGAACGGCGTCTCGAACCACCGGAAAACGACGGACAACCGTAGTATGCACGATAGATATCTTTTGCGACCCCGCTTCAAGGTCGGCGTTTTTCCTTTCCCCTACATAGAGGACCGCTCATGTTCAAACGACAGCGCACGATAGGAGCGCCCGCGTCCGTAAACGGAACCGGCTTGCATACCGGCGGCAGGACGGCGCTGACCTTCAAACCCGCGCCCATCAATGCCGGCATCCGTTTTGTGCGGACGGACCTGCCCGGGCACCCCGAAATCCCCGCCGATATCGAATACGTGACCGACAGCGATCGCGGCACCAATCTGGAGCACAACGGTGCGCGGGTACATACGGTCGAACATGCGCTGGCCGCCATCGCCGGGTTGGAAATCGACAACGTGCTTATCGAACTGAACGGGGCCGAACCGCCCGCAGGCGACGGTAGTTCGCTTCCCTTTGTGGAGGCGCTTCAGCAGGCCGGTATCGTCGAGCAGGACTCCCCGCGTGACTACGTGGAAATCGAAAGCCCTATCCTGTACTCCGAACGCGACGGCGACCTGCTGCGCGAACTGGTGGTGCTTCCCTCGGACGATTTTCGTATCACTTTTATGGTGGACTACAAAAAACCCACCATCGGCAGTCAGTACACGGTGCTTTTTTCTTTGGAAAACGAATTTGTGACCCAATTCGCTCCGGCGCGGACATGGACCTTTCTGAGCGAAGTCAAGACGCTGTGGCAGCGTGGTCTCATCAAAGGCGGAAGTTTGGAAAGCGCTATCGTCATGGCCGATATAGATCTGCCGCCCGGCGAACTTGCCGAACTCAAGGAGCTGTTTTGCATCACCGGCGAGGTGGCGGTCGGGCCGGATGGCATACTTGGCCCCTCGCGTCTGCGTTTCGACAACGAACCGTGTCGGCACAAGGCACTGGATCTGATCGGCGATCTTGCCCTGCTGGGCGCCCCGATCAAGGCGCACGTTCTTGCCGCCCGGTCGTCACACGCCGCCAACATCGAGTTGGTACGCAGAATTCGAAGCGCCTACAAGAAAAAACGATTCAAAAGTCGCTACAGCGGACAATCCGTCCCCGGCAAGGACGTACTGCTCGACATCGAAGGCATCATGCGCATCCTGCCGCACCGGTATCCGTTTTTGCTGATCGACCGCGTGATCGACATAGAACCCGAAAAGCACGTTGTAGCCATCAAAAACGTGACCATCAACGAACCGTTTTTTCCCGGACACTTTCCGGGCCATCCGATCATGCCGGGTGTGCTGATCATAGAGGCGATGGCGCAGGCGGGTGGCGTGCTCCTGCTCAACACCATCGGTGGCGACCCCGCCGACAAGCTTGCTTACTTTATCGGTATCGACCAAGCCCGGTTTCGCAAACCGGTACGCCCCGGTGATCAGATACGATTCGAGCTGGACATGATCAAATTCAGACTCCGCACCTGCAAGATGCACGGAAAAGCCTTTGTGGACGACGACTTGGTGGCCGAGGCCGACCTCATGGCTACAGTCGTCGACCGGGAGCAACCGGGTGTCTCAGCCTGAATCCCACGGAACAACCATCCATCCGACCGCCATCGTAGATGCCCGTGCTTTTCTGGGACCGGGTGTTACCATCGGTCCGTACACGATCGTCGAGGCGGGGGTGTCGGTCGGGGAAAATACCCGGATCGGTTCGCATGCGCTGATCGGCGCGCATACCGCTATTGGGCGGGATTGCCAGATTCATCACGGGGCCGTTGTGGGAACCATACCGCAGGACCTCAAGTTCAAAGGCGAACACTCTACGTTGGAAATCGGCGAACGGACCGTCATACGCGAATTTGCCACGCTCAACCGAGGCACCAAAGCGCTTGGCAAAACCCTCGTTGGAAGAGACTGTCTCTTGATGGCCTATGTTCATGTGGCGCACGACTGTGTAATCGGCAACCATGTGATTTTGTCAAACGGAACCCAGATGGGTGGACATGTCGAAATCGAAGACTATACCATCGCCGGCGGGCTGGTCGCCATCCATCAGTTTGTGCGGATCGGCGCGCACGCCATGATCAGCGGCGGGTCAAAGGTCTCGAAGGACATCTGTCCCTATATCAAAGTCGCCCGCGATCCCCTGAAACCCGCCAGTCTCAACACGGTCGGGTTGCGTCGCCGGGGTTTTTCGCCCGAATCGCTCCATGCGCTCAAACACGCCTACCGGTTGTTGTTCAGATCCGGCCACAATGTTACGCAGGCGATAGAGGCCATCGAAAAAGAAATCGCTTCGACACCCGAAATTTTGTACTTGCTCCGTTTTATCCAAGAAAGCGCGCGCCGCAGCCGGGGACGCGGCAGAGGCCTGCTTGCCTGAGGAGAGACATGTATGGCGGATATTCAGGAAATCCTGACCGGGCAGATAGAGGGTGACGCTCGGTTCGACCGTACGGCCAAAATACTGTACAGCACCGACGCGAGTATCTATGAGATCGAGCCGGCAGGTGTCGTCTTTCCCCGTAGCGCGGAAGACGTGGCCCGTATCGTCCGCATCGCAGGTGAAAACGGCATCCCGATTACCCCGCGTGGCGGCGGCACCAGTCTGGGGGGGCAGGCGGTCGGCGCTACGCTCCAGATGGACTTTTCCCGCTATATGAACCGCATCCTAGAAGTCAATGTCGAGGAGCGGTGGGCCGTTATCCAACCCGGTGTGGTGCTTGACGAACTCAATGCTTTTCTCAAACCCAAGGGCGTCATGTTTGCGCCGGATGTCGCGCCAAGCAACCGCGCCAACATAGGCGGCATGATCGGAAACAACTCGTGCGGCGCGCGGTCGATCCTCTATGGAAAAACCATCGACCATGTGCTCGAACTCGAGGTCGTGCTGTCCGACGGCACGCAAACGGTATTCCGTCCCGTAACCGATCGCGAATACGCCGAAAAAACCGCTGGCGACGGACTGGAAGGAAAGATTTACCGGGAGATCCGACGTATCGCCGATCAGAACCGTGACGAGATCGATCGGCGATATCCGAAAATCATGCGGCGTGTCGGCGGATACAACCTCGACGAGTTTATCAAACCCGGACCGTTCGATCTGTGCAAAATGGCAGTCGGCTCCGAAGGCACGCTCGTCGCCGTTACTCAGGCCCGCATCCGTCTGGTTCCGACACCCAAACACACCGCACTGGCCATCGTGCATTTTACCGACCTGATCGACTCGATGGAATCGACGGTCGAGATCGTAAAAACCGGACCGGCCGCGGTGGAGTTGGTAGACAAAACGATTTTAGACCTTGCCAAAAATTCCATAGAAGCCGCCCGTCAGCGCACCTTTATCGACGGCGACCCGGAGGCGATTCTGATCGTGGAGTATTACGGAGACTCACCGGACGAGTTGGCGGGACGGATAGATGCGCTGGAGACGCTTCTTGAAACGCGCCGTCTCGGCTATGCCTTTGTACGCGCCATGACGCCGGAGGAACAGGCCAACGTGTGGGGGGTGCGCAAGGCCGGACTGGGTTTGCTCATGGGGATGAAGGGGGACGCCAAGCCGACCACGTTCGTAGAGGATACGGCCGTATCGCCCGAAAAACTTCCCGCATACATCGGTCGATTCCGTGACATCGTTCACCACCATGGCACGATCGCCTCGTATTACGCGCACGCCAGCGTGGGCACTATCCACATCCGCCCACTCATCAACCTCAAACTCGCCGAAGAAGTCGCCCGGATGCGTGCCATCGCCGAGGACGTCCGCGATCTGGTGCTCGAATTCGGCGGAGCCATGAGTTCGGAACACGGGGACGGGTTGGTGCGTAGCGAGTGGAACGAGAAAATGTTCGGAACACAGCTTTACGACGCCTTCAAGGAGGTAAAAGCCGTTTTCGATCCACACGGCATCATGAACCCCGGCAAGATCGTCGCCAACCAGAAAATGGATGACAACCTGCGTCTGGGGCCGGCATACCGGGCCGAAGAGATCGCTACCTATTTCGATTTTTCGGCAGACGGCGGGTTTGCGCGTTCGGTGGAACTGTGCAATGGCGTTGGCGCATGTCGCAAAAAACTGGTCGGGACCATGTGCCCGTCGTATATCGCCACGCTGGACGAAGAGCACTCCACGCGTGGTCGGGCCAATATGCTGAGGGCCGCTCTGTCCGGAAAACTGGATGCGGACGGTTTTACCAGCAAGCGCGTTTACGAAGCGCTCGATCTGTGTCTCGAATGCAAGGGATGCAAGGGCGAGTGCCCGTCCAACGTGGACATGGCCAAGATGAAGTACGAATTTTTAGCGCACTACTACGACAAACACGGGCTTCCGCTGCGCAACCGGGTGTTTGGCCATATCGCCAAACTGAGCCGTCTCGGCAGTTTCATGGCTCCGCTTGCCAACCGCCTGATGGAAGAAACGTGGCACAAAGCGCTGTTGGAGCGATACATGGGTATCGACCGGCGGCGGTCCCTGCCACGGTTTGCCTCGGAACCCTTTGACGTTTGGTTTCATACACGTCCGCATCGTCCCGACCGGGAAGACGACCGTCCCACCGTCGTTTTCTTTCCCGATACGTTTACCTGTTACAACGATCCTCATATCGGCAGAGCAACGGTCGAGGTGCTCGAAGCTGCCGGATATCGGGTAGTGCTGGCGGAACCGCGCAAATGCTGTGGACGTCCACTTATCTCCAAGGGGATGCTCCGAGAGGCAAAAAAAAATGCGTCGTACAACGTGGGGCAATTGGACCGTTACGCACAGCGGGGATGGGCGATCGTAGGATGCGAACCAAGTTGCATGATGGCGTATCGAGACGACTACCGTGATCTTGTCGGAGGCGAACAGACCGAGCGGGTGGCAAAGAGCATCTTGCTGATCGATGAGTTTTTGGCGCGCGAACACGCGGCTGGGCGTCTGAAACTCGGTTTCCGGGAGACGAAAAAAACGCTCAAAGTCCACGGTCATTGTCAGCAAAAGGCCTTGGTGGGCGTAGGACCGACGGTATCCGCGCTAAAGCTGGTTCCGGGGTATCAGGTGGATGCGTTTAACACCGGGTGTTGCGGTATGGCGGGCAGTTTCGGATACGAAACAGAACATTACGACTTGTCACTCAAGATTGGGGAAGACCGTCTGTTTCCGGCGGTGCGCGCCGTCGGAGAAGACGTGGGCATCGTTGCTCCGGGCACCTCGTGCCGGCATCAGATCACCGACGGAACCGGACGTCAGGCCCGTCATCCCATCGAGTGGATACGGGACGCGCTTGCATGAGGCTTTCCACTTTTTCCATTGTAGCGTTTGACGAAGAGACCGGCGATTTTGGCGTGGCGGTCCAGTCCAAATTTCTCGCGGTTGGCGCGGTCGTACCCCATGCGGCGGCAGGTATCGGCGCGATTGCGACACAGGCGCTTGCCAACGTATTTTTCGGACCGGCGGGTCTGGACCTGCTCGCGGCGGACACAGGCGCGATCGACACGCTGGAACACCTTCTTGCCGAAGACGAAGGCCGTGATCTGCGCCAAGTGGGTATCGTCGATACGGACGGTACGGCGGCGGCTTTTACCGGGGAACGCTGTATGGAGTGGGCTGGGCATCTGACTGGGCCGGGATATGCCTGTCTGGGCAATTTGCTGACGGGAGACGCGGTTGTAGAGGCGATGGAGGAGGCGTTTGAACAGACCGAGGCGGCGTTGGCGGACCGCCTGCTGGCGGCGCTTGCAGCGGGCCAGCGCGCCGGCGGGGACCGACGGGGACAGCAGTCGGCGGCGCTTGTCGTGGTGCGCGAAAACGCCGGATATGGCGGTATGTCGGACCGACTCGTCGATCTGCGTGTGGACGACCACCCCACACCCATCGAAGAAATGCAACGCCTGTACGGTCTTCATCAGCTCTATTTTGGCGTGACGGATCCGTCGCGTCTGCTAAAAATCGAGGGCACGCTGGCGCTGGAAGTACAGCGCATGCTCCATACACTCGGCTATTACAGCGGCGCATTGACCGGCATATACGACGAGGCCACACGCGCCGCGCTCGAACATTGGCACGGCGTCGAGAACTTCGAAGAACGACTCTGGAAAGACGCTTTTATCGACCCCGAGGTGCTGGCTTTTATGCGAGAAAAACATGATACAACGCAGTAAACTTGCCCTGCTTACCTTTGTCCACTTTCTCACCGATTTTTACTCCAGCCTGCTGACACCTATTTTGCCGGCGCTGGTCGCCAAACTCAATCTTTCGCTTACCCATGCGGGTATTCTGGCGGGGCTTCCTTCTATGACCTCGTCACTGGTACAGCCGTTGATGGGGATTTTGGGCGACCGCATGGAAAAAAGGTATTTTATCATCGTCGGGCCATTGTTTGCCGCCGTGTTTATGGCCGCCATCGGTATGTCGCCTACGTTTGGTCTGCTGATCGTGTGTATCATACTGGGCGGATTCGGAACCGCCAGTTTTCATCCGCAGAGCGTGTCCATGGCCGGCGATGTAAGCGGGAGTCGGCGTGGATTCGGGGTGGCGCTTTTTATCGGCGGCGGCACGGCAGGACTGGCGGTAAGCCCTATGCTGGTCACCCAGTATGTGGAGTATTTCAGCCTCGAACAGATGATCTGGTTGGCGGTTCCCGGTATTGCCGCCGTGTTGCTGCTCTCTCGCGCCATCCCCATCCGCAATACCGGAAGACGGATCACCCGACTACAGGAGATCAAAGAATCTTTCCGCCCCAACCTGCGTCCGATGATCGTGCTGACGGTCGTCGTGATCATCCGGACGCTCTCCGGGGTGGGATTCGGGACGTATCTGGCTTTGTTGATGAAAGATCGCGGTTTTACGCTTCAGGAGGGCGGGGTAGTGCTGATGGTCTATCAGGTAGGTGCGGTGGCGGGCGGTTTTGTGGGGGGATGGGTGTCCGACCGGATCGGAAGGGCGCGTGTGATCTGGTCTTCCATCCTGCTGTCTACTCCTTTTCTCCTTGGCTCGTTGTACGAAACAGGCGCGATGATGTACGGTCTGCTCTTTTTCGGTGGCTTTATGAACATGGCGTCCAACTCGGTATCGATCGCATTTGCGCAGGAAATGGTTCCTGACAACGCCGGGACCGCTTCCAGCTTTCCGATGGGTTTTAGCTGGGGCATCGCCGGCGCGGGGATCATGTTGTTTGGCGGCATCGCGGACCGTATCGGTGTGATGCCCACGCTGGAGATACTCTCGGTGATCCCGATCGCCGGCGGCCTGCTGGCGTTGGCGCTCCCCAACCGAATAGAGTTTCCTCCGGTTTCCCTTGCGAAGCAAACTATGGAGACACAAAAGGTATGACTGACCGCATTATCGCCATTCGGAGCGAACAAGAGTTGGATCGGTTTACGGCGCTGTCACACGAACGTCCCGTGGTGATCTTCAAACACAGCACGGCCTGTCCTCTCAGCGCCCGATCCTATCGGGTCTATCAGGCGTATGTATCGGCTTCAGACGTGCCGGAGCTACTATTTGCGGAGATATACGTCATCGAACATCGAACCATATCCGACGAAACGGCACAACGATTTGGCGTTCGGCACGAATCGCCTCAAGTACTGCTTGTCTCGAAAGGCCGAGTGGTTTGGGATGCTTCGCACTACGAAATCACGCAAGAAGCTATCGAGAAAGCCCTGACGGAGTCCGGCGCAATTACATCTTAAACGCCAACCCCACCGCTTCCAGTCTGAAAAACCTGTCGGGTCTTACTTCCCCCCCTATCTTCAGAAGCCGTTGAGTTAAGTTGTACATGGCATTGTTTTTCTTGCCACACGCAAAGAGCGCTGAGGGTCTTTGACGATCAAAACCGGTAATCTCAGTGACGCCAACCTTGTGTCATTCCCTTGCAAGGGAATGACACAAGGATTACCGATCTTCACCGTCAAAACTCATTAGGCGCAGATTGCTGCGGGGGAGGCTTCAATGAAGTCCTAAACGATTAGGGATCGAATCAGGACTAAGTTCGGCGAGAAACGCCGCCATCACCAGTAAAACTGTCCGAACCATTGATGCGTAAACCGGTGCTTTAAGGTTGATCGAAACAGCCATTCTTTTTATAGTTACCGGGAAACATGTTTGCTGGAGCCGGGGCCGGATAAGGAAATCGTCATGACAAAAATGATCCATTTAACATATCGAATAGCCGGTGTTCTCTTTCTGGTGTTTATCGTGTTCAACAGCCAAGCCTGGTCGTTCTCGACCATATAGGGAAGAGTCTTCGACGCCACCACAGGAGAGGGGTTGGTCGGCGTCACCCTCACGCTTAAGGGAACCGCTTTCGGTGTGGCTACGGATATGGAAGGACGCTATATCCTTTCCGGGCTTCCATCCGGGTCATTCAGGCTGGTCGCCTCGTATATCGGTTTTACCACAAAAACCGTTTCGGTGACGCTCACCGACTCGCTTGACCTTTCTCTTGACATTCCTCTCCGGGCGCATGCGCTCAATCTGTCGGAAGTTCTCGTCGAGGCGGATCGTCCTTATTCCGCTGCTTCTTCCCGGTCGATACGCAAATTCGATCTTGATCTCCGTCCCAACCGCTCCGCCCAGGATATGCTTCAACTTACACCCGGTCTGTTTATCGCCCAGCACGCCGGCGGCGGCAAGGCCGAACAGATTTTTCTGAGAGGTTTCGACGCCGATCATGGAACCGACGTCGCGCTGTTTGTGGACGACATACCGGTCAATATGGTCTCACACGGCCACGGTCAGGGTTACGCCGATCTGCATTTTCATATTCCGGAAGTCGTTGAAGAAATCAACGTCTACAAAGGCCCCTATTTCGCCCGTTTCGGTAATCTGAGCGCGGCCGGAGCCGTTGAATTCCGAACCAGAGAGCATCTTGAGAAAAATGTTCTACATGTGGAAGGAGGCGCGTTCAACACCCGAAAAATCACCGCGCTGCTCCAGATTCCCAATCCGGGACCGCATCAGAACATGTAAATGGCCGGACAGTTCTATCAGACCCACGGGCCGACGCTCAGACCCCAAGGTTTCAAACGTTCCAATCTCTTTGGTAAATACCATACCCATCTGAGCAGGCACAGTGGCCTTTCCTTTTCCGCAGGCGGGTTCACTTCTTCCAGGAGCGCGTCCGGACAGATACCGCAACGGGTGGTGCGCAACGGTCTGATCAGCCGTTTCGGAGCGCTGGACGATCTTGAAGGCGGGGTCACAGGCCGACAGAATGTTTCTCTCGCATTTTCAATGACCGGAGAAAACAGCAGCGAACTGCATCTTCAGGGATACGTCAGTCGTTACACCTTCAAGCTGTTCTCGGACTTTACCTTTTTTCTGAACGATCCGGTCGATGGCGACATGATCGAACAGACCGACCACCGGACGCTCTTCGGGATCAACACACGCTACAGAATACAGAACGATGTGTTCGGTGCGCTCTTCACCACCACCATAGGGGGCGGATTTCGCGCGGACGATATCGCAGTCGAACTATGGCGCAGTCCCGGACGACAATGCCAGGAGGCGCATGTCGATGCGGACATTCAGGAACGGAAATTTTTTCTCTGGATACAGGAAGAGGCCGTTATCCATCCAAAATTCCGAATTCAACTGGGGCTGCGTCAGGACTATTTCACCTTCGACGTAAACGACCATCTGGAGATTCTTCCGTCGAATACCGGTTTGCCGCATGTTTCAGGCGCTCATCAGGAAAGCATGCTGAATCCCAAATTCAATATGGTGTTCAGTCCTGGTCGTCATGTTGAAATCTATCTCAACAGCGGGAGTGGCTTTCATTCCAACGACGCCCGTAATGTTGTAATCGCGCGTGGGATGACCGACTTTGAACGCTCTCTGCGGCGCGCCGGACAGAACGACGCTCAGATCGAAACGGCGTTTTCGGCGCGGCATTTTGATCCGACTCAACGGGGCATAAGGGCCCTGCCGCGCGCCATAGGCAGTGAACTTGGCGTGCGGACAACCATTAAAAACGCCACGCTGGCCGTAGCTTTATGGCGGCTGAGTCTTGAGGAAGAACTCGCTTGGGTGGGAGACGAAGGCACAACAGAAATCAAGGGGGCGACGCGACGCACAGGGTTTGACTTTGAAGCAAGACTGCAACCATATCCCTCTGGCTCCGGGTCTGACCTCAACCGGCGGCCTGACGCTGAGGCATCCTTCCGGTTTCGAAGGGGGTCAGCGATACCGTCATATTGGAAAACGACCGGCCAATGAGACCAATACGGTAGTGGCCGATGGCTATACCCTGCTCGACCTGGCCGTCAGTCAGCGCGTAGGACCTGTCCTGGTGTCCGCCAGAATCGAAAATCTGTCTAATACCGCCTGGAATGAAGCCCAGTTTGACACCGAATCTCGGCTGTTTCACGAGTCCGCACCCGTGTCGGAGATTCATTTTACTCCGGGTAATCCCCGTAATATTCAAATCGATAAACTAAGGGTTTTAGGTCGTGTCTAAAAAGTATAGCCTGATGTCGAACAGCTGCAAAAGGCGCGTTTTTTGATCGACGGCTTACTTTTTAGACACGACCCAGGCCATCGGCCTACCGGGGTTGCACAACCGGATTGTCCACACCGACGCCTGCCGATATTATTATTGAGGTCATAACAATCGATATTTGATGAAGTCAGCCAAAGCTGTTGACAGCCGGCCGTCTCTCCCGCGTCACCGACGCTGCTGGCAGCCCGTACGCCGCCTACACCTACGCGCCCGATGGCAACCTCGCCATGCACATTGTCGGCGACAGCGTCGTCACCGGCAGCCACAGCTACACCCCGCGCGACTGGCCCAGCCGATTGCGGATTGCGGATGTCGGAATGGGGAATGAAAGCCAACCTGTCTTTGTTTCCCTGCCCGCGACGTAAGCGCTTTGACGATTTCGGTGTGAGAGGACAGGGCGGGCATTGGAGGACGAATGTCCCCCAGCGCAGGGGTGGTCCGGCGGAGGATGGAAACGGGCAGGGCCAACACTTGCCACACAACGCAAGCCGGTAGTGCTCATTGGAAAGCACGATTACAGGGCGGTGTTTGTGAGACGACAGATCGGTGAGCGGTTAGATCAAATCCTAAGCGTTATGCGCTTGACTACGCATCGGGACAGATGCGGAGCTATTTTGCGGCCTCTTTCACCTTGCGTTTCGCGCTTGGGGACGGTCAGAATAGGCTTGCCTTAGTTTCTGTAACCCCGTATCCTGAGTGGAAGGGCGTTAAAAACTACCATCTGAAAGGAGCCGGTATGCTTGCTTCTTTTTTGTCTCGTTTATCCGGAAAAGCCTTCTGTACGGTCGGAATAGCTTTGTTTTTCACTTCCACCGATATCGCCGCTCAGGACCGCGAGGTTTCGGTGACGGTATACCCCAACGGTTTGGGGTTGATCCGCGACATGAGAACACTCGAAATCGCTAAAGGGCGGAGCAATTTGACCTTCTCACGTATTGCCCGCCAGATCAATCCAACCTCGGTGCGGGTCCGGTCGCTTACCACCCCGGAACAGGTTTCGGTACTCGAACAACGTTTTCAGCACGATCCGATCACCAGCGAGACCCTTCTCGCCCGGCACGCCGGTCAACCGGTCGAGCTCTGGGTCGAAGACTCCGACACGCCGGTCAAGGGCCGTCTGTTAGAGACGGATGGCGATGTAACCTTGCAGGAAGATGGGGGACGTATCCATATCATCCGGCGCGACACGATACGCCGATTTACCGTGCCGGGGCTTCCGCCGGGCATGGGGCAGGAGCCTACCCTGTTTTGGATGGTAGACAACACGGGCAATGGGGGTATACACCGGCTGGAGACGGGCTATCTCACGAGCGGCATGAACTGGCACGCCGAATATACCGCCGTGATCAACCAAACCGATAACGCCATGCTGTTTTCCGGATGGGCGTCGATCGACAACCGGTCGGGCATGACCTATGACAATGCCGCGATCACGCTGGTCGCGGGCGATGTGCATCAGGTTTCCAAAGCCCAGCCGATGGCGATGATGCGAACAACGATGGCGGACATGGCCATGGAAGGCGCGGCGCAGTTTCAGGAACAGCGGCTTTTCGAATACCATTCGTATACACTCGACCGCCGCGGAACCATATCCGACAATGGCGTGGTACAACTTTCGCTTTTCCCCGATACCCGAACGCAGGCCACATCGCAGTACGTATACGACGGGGGAATGCAGCCGGATGGTGTCCAGACCCGGCTTCGTCTGGAAAACAAAAAAACGACCGGGTTGGGCCGCGCCATCCCGCGTGGAACGGTCCGCATCTATCAGGAAGACAAACAGGGCCGTAGGCAGTTTGTCGGGGAAGATCGTATCAAAGACCTCGCCGTAAACGAGACCGCCTATCTGACCGTGGGGCGAGCGTTTGACATTATCGGCGAGCGAACGCAAACCGACAGCCGCGTCCTTACCAAACGTTCGCGCGAAGAAAGCTGGGAGATCGTGTTGCGCAACCACAATAAGGAGGCGGTCGCCGTCAGAGTTGTGGAACATCTGCAGGGGCCTGGGTGGTCGATTCCGCGTTCTAGTCAGAAATACGAAAAACTCGATGCCCAAACGATCGAGTTTACGGCACAGGTTCCGGCGGACGGTGAGACAACGGTGACGTATTCGGTGACCTACCGGTGGTGAGCGATTTTCTCGACGTTTTCGACATCGGTACAGGGGATGCGGTAGCCATCGCCGGCAGCGGCGGCAAGGCGACGCTCATGTACCGTCTCGCACGGGAAGCCTCGGAACGTGGAATGACGGTGCTTACCACCTCTACGACCCACCTGCATCCACCGACCCGTCGCCAGAGCCGAGGCTTGTTCGTTACAGAAGAGATACCCGACTGGTCGGAGGCGTTGTCAGAGGTGTTGCGGAGCCGAAGGCATATTACTGTGGTAGGTGCGCGACCACGACCGGACAAACTACAGGGAGTGGATACGCAAACGCTCACCCGGCTCCGCGAAATCTGTCGTCCCGATCTTGTGCTTATCAAGGCCGACGGCGCGCGAACGCGCCCATTCAAAGCCCCCGGCCCCGAAGAGCCTGTCGTGCCCGACTGGGTCACCCGCGGAATCGTGGTCGCCGGGCTGCACAGCGTGGGGTTGCCCGTGGACGATAAACACGTACATCGCCCGGAACGGGTATGCGCGCTTGCAGGGATCGATCCGGGACAGCCCATCACCGAAGAGGCGATCGCGCGCGTGGTGTCCGATCCTTCGGCCTACCGACGGGCTTTTCCTGCCGGATGCCGCGTGTTTCTGTATCTGAGTCGGTGCGATCGCACAGATCGCCGCGCAAGCGCCGAGGTAATTAAAAAAGCTGTAGAATCGAATGTATACGCGCAGATCCTCTGTGGCAACATCGGTCTCCCGCGTACCTTTGTCGCCCTTCTGTAAAGGCACTCTCATGCCCGCTTTTCTTCGTTTTCGAATCGTGCCGATCTGTCTTGCGCTCCTACTGGTCGGCACGCTCGCGATGCCCCGATTTCAAGGATATATCGTTTTTATCTTCCTGAACGGTCTGGTTGCCGTCAATGCCACCCTGCTCTACGCCAAACTGACCCTCTCCCGGCGTTTTGTCGATATGGTGCTGGGGGTATTCGTCCTGTTTCTTACACAGATCACCGTAACACAGCTTTATGCGGGACTTGCCGGGTATGCCTTTCTTCCAGTGGTGGCATTGCTGCAAATCGCCTGTCTTGCCGCGACGCTGATAGCCATAAAAATCGGATGCCTACGGGGTCCGTCGCTCGCGTCATGCCGAACCACCGCACAGTCTCTGACAGAAACGCTGGCCCACGGACTGACGGAAACGCGATTCGTCATCTTTGCCGTAGCAGGAACCGTATTGGTTTTTGTTTTTGTCTTTGCCGTCAGTGCGCTCAACCCACCGGTCAGCATAGACAGCATATTCTTTCATCTGAACCGCCCCGTAGAATGGCTGCAAACGGGAGAAATACCGTTTCGGCTGATGACCAGCTATTCGTATCCACATGGCATCGGTCTGATTACGCTTTGGTTTCTTTTTCCCTTTCACCACGATTTTATCGCCCGATTGAGCCAGACACCGATGATACTGATCGGCGCACTGGCTTGTTACGGCATCGCCCGCCAGATCGGACTGACACGTCCGCTGGCGCTTATGACGGCGTGTGTCGTCCTGACCACCCCGGCGTATCTGTCGGGCGGTATCGCGCTCACGGATCCGGATACCCAACTGGCAGCCACCTTTCTCACTTCGACCTATTTTGTCGTGTCGCTTATCCGGCAATATCGGGCTGGAACGGTCATCCTGCTGGGACTTTCGTTGGGGCTGTTGCTGAGCTCCAAATACAATGCCGTGTACTATGGCGTCCCACTCGTCCTTATGGTGATCTACGCATGGGTCAAGGGACTGCAGGGCGAACGCACGCTTCCCGTATGGAAATTTGTCGCGCACGGTTTTGCGCTGGTCTTTCTTCCGCTTGCGGTCGGCGGGGTGACGTATCTGTACGACCTGTACATGGACGGCACCTTGCATCCGTTCAAATACATGACGCCCGGCAATAAGCAGTTTGTACAAACCTTTCGCGTATCCCTTTTTCTGCTTTCTCCGGCCAGCCTGATACAGACCGGTCTTACCGGCATCGTGGGGTGTCTGTCGATCGTCGGGTTTATGCTGTGTATTTGGCGACGGGACACCCGGACGATCTTGCTTCCTCTTTTTCTTGTCTTGCCCATTTTATTTTCGGTAGGCGTCTACTATACATTCGGCTACTACGAAGGCCCGCTGGCGATACGTCACTTGCTGGGGACCGTAGCGCTTGGCGTCGTCCTTGCCGCATGGGCGATCTCTTTGTCGAACGAGCACGGACAGCGTATCGGCTTACCGTTTTTGGGCGTACTGCTGGTCGTCAATATCGGGCTCGGATTTTACCGGCAATGGCCGCTACATCTGCCGCATACCAATCTGTTGGCAACACTGGGCGGGTTGGGTTGCGGCTTAACCGTTCTGTGGCTTCTTACACACAGATATCGGCATGACGTCTTTCCCGGTTCGCTGAGTACCGCCGCGTCCTTTACAACCCTCCGTCTGCTTGCGGTTCTCATGGTGCTCTGGGGGTTGGGCGTGTGGGAATGGGCCTACCGCGATCTCAAATACGCCCGATGGACGCCCTTTTTCGGG
>VGJU01000038.1 GCA_016867335.1 Candidatus Zixiibacteriota bacterium
AATCAGGGGGTGGGGTTTTCCGGGCGCGAACTCGGCGGAAAAACCGACTTTACCGTTGCCGCCGCATTTGACCCGAACGGAGACAATTTGGACCGGCGTATCCGGCGGCTTGAGAAAAAAATAGAAGCCGGTGCCGACATGGTGATGACACAGCCTATCTTCGATCCGCGGCAGGCGCGCCAGATATACGAGGCGACCCGTCATTTGAACTTTCCCATTTTTGTCGGGGTATGGCCGCTGGTGAGCGCCGGCAACGCCGAGTTTCTTCATAACGAAGTCCCGGGGTTTCGCATCCCGGACGAGGCACGGGCGCGTATGGCACGGGTGGGACGCGGTCCCAAAGCCCGGCAGGAAGGGGTCGCCATCGCGCGAGAAGTCGTGGACGCCATCCTTACTCATTTTAACGGAGTCTACCTGATGACCCCGTTTGTCAATTACGGCATGACGGCGGAACTTACCGAACACGCGCTTGACCGTCAACATCGAACCCTTCCCACCTAACCGCAGAGCCTGAACATGTCCGAGCTTTTCCTTTACGATACTTATACCCGTTCGCTTCGAAAATTCGAACCGCTTTCTTCCGGCGAAGTGGGGCTGTATACCTGCGGCCCTACAGTATACGATTACGCGCATATCGGCAATCTGCGCACCTATCTTTTCGAGGACATCCTCCGGCGGACGCTTGCGTTTAACGGCTATACGGTCCGTCATGTCATGAACATTACGGATGTGGGGCATCTTACCTCTGACGCCGATGTGGGCGAGGACAAGATGGAGAAGGGGTCGCGTCGCACCGGCAAAACGGCATGGGAGATCGCCGCCTTTTATACGGAGGCGTTTCACTGCGACCTTGCACGACTCAACATCCTCGAACCCGACGTATGGTGCCGGGCGACCGACCATATAGCCGAGCAGATCGGCGAGATCCGTTGCATCGAAGCGGCGGGTTTTACCTATCAAACGTCCGACGGCATCTATTTTGACACCGCAAAACTGCCGAGCTACGGCTATATCGGACGGCTGGACATCACCGGTCTGGAAGCCGGAAGACGGGTGGAGATGGGTGAAAAGCGCCATGCGACCGATTTTGCGCTCTGGAAATTCAGTCCGCCGGATCAGAAACGCCAGATGGAATGGGACAGCCCGTGGGGGATTGGGTTTCCGGGCTGGCACATCGAATGCTCGGCCATGTCCGCCAAATACCTGAGCGTTTATTTTGACATTCACTGCGGCGGGGAAGACCATATCGCCGTGCATCATGCCAACGAGATCGCTCAGACCGAGGCGTGTCACGGAACCCGACTCGCCAATTTCTGGATGCACGGATATTTTTTGCAACTGGACGAGGCAAAGATGTCCAAGTCCACAGGCGAATTTCTGCGGATACAAAGTCTTTTGGATCGGGGATACGATCCTTTGGCGTACCGGATGTTTTGTCTGAGCGCGCATTACCGCACCAAACTCAACTTTAACTGGGAAAGTCTGGACGGCGCGGTCAGCGCGCTGCACCGGCTTCGCCTTGCGGTTTACGGCTGGGGCGATCCCGGCACGGCGTTACCCGACAAACCCTATTTGGAAAAGTTTACCGAAGCGGTAAACGACGACCTCAACATGCCTCGGGCACTGGCGACGACATGGGATTTGGTCAAAAGCGATCTTCCGGATCCGGTCCGTAAGGCGACCGTGTTGGCGTTTGACCGGGTGTTGGGGCTAAAACTGGCGGAATGGGTGCCGCAGGAAGAGCCGGTCCGGGCGGAGATCGCCGAGCTGGTGGAACAGCGCCGTCAGGCGCGCGCAGAGAAACGATGGCAGGATGCGGATGTGTTCCGCGAGCGTATCGCCGCCGCAGGCTACGAAATCAAGGACACGCCGCAGGGCACACAAATCGCTCGGCGGACCGGAGCATAATAGCCGGTCGCTTGTCCCTTTTACAAGCGATTCCGGACAGGAGGGGGTATGAAGGTACTTCTGGTGGGTGGGGCGGGTCACGTAGGAACTTTTATCACCCCTTATCTGCGGCAGCGGCATACGCTTCGCGTGCTCGACGTAAATCCGCCCAAACACGACGACATCGACTATGTGGCCGGTTCGATCACCGATCCGGAGGCAATACGCCGGAGTCTGGACGGCATGGACACCTTTATTACGCTGGTCATGAAAAGCGGACAGGGCGGATCGACAAGCGATCACAACACCGAGCAGATCATCGACAACTACAATGTCAACTGCATGGGGCTCCATCTGTTGCTTCATACGGCGGTCGATTTCGGGATTACCCGCGGCGTATACACCAGCACGATGAGTGTCCACAACCGAAACCGAACGTGGTATCCCTCCGAGGAGGAAACGCCGCTCGACGGGCCGAATGTGTACGGGCTGACCAAGGGGTTCGGAGAGATGATCTGCGAGTATTTTGCGCGCGAATTCGACATGAACCTTGCGGTGTTGCGTATCACCGGACCGGCGACGCGGGCGCAGTTTATTGACCGGATCAAAAACCCGCCGCAGGGCATAAAGCTGTATTATACCGACGAAGAAGACATGGCGAATGCGTATTTAGCGGCGCTTGATTTTGTCGGAACGGGCAAGGGGCGGTGCGAGGCGTTTTTTATTTCCGGCGACTTTGCCCATCAAGAGATGAACATGACAAAGGCGAAGACGCTGTTAGGTTGGGCGCCCGTGTCGCGCCGGAAACTGGGGTTGTAGCCGTCGAAGGTGACGTCCATTTTATCGGACCCGCGCCGAGACAAGCCTCAACAACGCTTTTGCGCGTTTACTCAGAGGCTTCCACTTCGTGTGTAACCGCTACATCCATAATAAACAGCGCATTGGGGATGGTGACCATACTCCCGTCTTCTTTGTGCAGGACGGTGTTGACCGTTCCGATCTGAACGACCTCTCCTTGGTGACCTCGTATGCGGATGCGTTGTCCCTCCTGAAACGAGCGCCGGGCGTATACACCGGCCAAGATGTTCTGCGCTACGCTCCGGCTTCCGAGACCGAGCGTGAGGGCTACGGCAAGTCCGAACGCACCGAGCACGGAAGCAAAAGTAATCTCCAACACAAGCGAATGAATTTCCAGTTCGCTAAAGGCCATTACCAACACCATGATCAGCACCAGTGCGTGAACGCCACGCGCGAGAATGTCGGAAAATTCGACGCCGATGTCGCTCGCCGCCCCGCGTACGATACTGCTCAGCACGCGCGCAAACAACGATCCAAATACCACGATCAATAACACGGCAATAAGGTTGGGGATAAAGGCGACGAGCTTTTGCATGGTGACCGCGATCACCGTAAACTCCATGGTTTCGGCGGCGGTCAGGATAAAGGTCAGCAACAGCAGCCAGAAAAACACTTTGCCCATGATCCATGACGGTTCATGCGGGTATCCAGCGCTTTGAAAAAACCCCAACACGCCCGCGCGTTCTACCAGACGGTTAAACCCCAGCGTCTTGAGAATCCGTCGCGTCAGTATGTCGGTCCCGCGTGCGATGAGCCAACCGGCGACCAATATCGCCATGGCCGCGACGATATTGGGCAATGTCTCGGCGACATCCCCGTAAAACCGCTGAAACGCGGGAAGCAGGATTTCTTCCCAGAAAGTCACGGTGTTTTCCTTTTTCCGGACGGCGGGATCATCCGATGCAAATCTCGACCCAGCAATCCGAAAAGAATGCTTCCGAAGCCATGTACCAGAAGGTCGAGTATGTCCTTGAGCAACACCCGCTGTTGGGTACGTGCCACCACGTGACGGACCAAATCGTCCTTTAGCCGGGTGTCCGGCGTATCGCCGTCATCAGGCCACGAAGAGGATTTGTCCTGCCAGTTTTTCATACGTTCTCCAGCGGGGAAAAGCCCGTTGAGTAGAAGCGTGAAGAGGCTTCGATTGCTGCCCAATACCTGCCGGGTAGTGGATCATCCGATGTTCATGTGTCTTTTGAATTCACGGATAAACGCCTCGCGCGCCCGTTTGATTCGCATTTTTACGGCGCTCAGACGGATACCGAGACGATCCGCGATATCCTGATAGGCCATTTCCTGAAAATACCGGAGCCGGAGGATTTCCTGTTCCGTAACGCTTAACGATTGCATGACGTGCTGAATGATTTCGCGTTGCTCCGCGCCATCGGTCGCCTGATTGGCTATCAGAAAGAGTTCTTGATCCTGTTCGATACCGATCCGCGCGTCGTCCCCTTCGTGTGACAACATCCACCAAGGCCGCCGCTGCATTTTTTCCAGATGATTCAGACACGTGTTGACGGTAATGGCATACAGCCAAGTGGCTACGCTTGCGTCGCGTCGAAATTCGGGCAACGAATGAAAAACTTTGATAAAGATTTCCTGTGTCAGATCGAGCGCCTCTTCCCGGTTTTTGAGCATGCTGAACACCTTGCGGAACACATTTTCCTGATACCGCTGCATCAACGTTTCAAAAGCGCCGGTTTTGTAGGGCAATTCCGCTCGGCAACGCTCTACCAGCGCTTCGTCGGTTTCCGCTACGGTTTCCCGCCGGGAATACAGGCTCATGGCTCTTAACCCTCAGACAGCGCCCGTTCGGAAAATGTCACAGACTATTCCTCTTCATCCCCCGCCCGCTCCCTGTCACGCTCCGCAAGCCATATCTGGGACCGGGTCCGCAATCGGACGCGGTGTATCCCGCTATAGGGCGCGTGTTTGCGAAACAGACCATAATCCGTCTCACATTGGGGGCAACGATAATGCGAGGCGCGTACGTGCGTAAGCGTCGTTTGGCAAACCGGGCACGGATTTTCGTTTTCCATACCTACAGTATACCCTTTTCACTTCCGGGAATCAAGCGCCCCAAAATCCGGTTGACACCTATCGGGTAATACGCACTAAGTAAGAGTGAAGACGAAAAGCCGTATACCCTATCACTCGATCACGGAATATATAGAGACTTTCATGTCTCCAATCCAAATCCAACATCGGTACATTCTTTCTCATCCACAAGGAGCTTCGTCATGGCGGCGACCATTGCGATCGTAGGCGCGCTGGATACCAAAGGCGAGGAATTTCGGTTTATCAAAACGGAAATCGAACGCCGGGGACATCGAACGCTGGTCGTGGACACCGGGGCGGTGGGCGATCCGCTGTTTTTACCGGATATTGCGCGGGATCGGGTCGCGCTTGCCGCAGGTACGACCGTAGAAGCGCTCAAAACCCGAAACGACCGCGGTGAGGCTATTTCGGCAATGGCCGGAGGTGTCGCTGTCGTGATCCGTGAACTGCACGATCAGGGCAAAATCGACGGAATCGTCGGCATGGGTGGGTCTGCGGGTACGGCCGTAGGCACAAGCGCCATGCGCGCGCTTCCGGTCGGGTTTCCTAAAGTCATGGTATCTACCGTTGCATCCGGCGATATCGCCCCGTATGTGGGCACCAAAGACATCGTCATGATCCCATCGGTTGTTGATGTGGCCGGGATCAACCGGATCAGTCGTCAGATTTTTGCGCGCGCGGCGGGTGCTGTTTGCGGTATGGTGGAAACAAAGGTCCCACCCGGCGAAGACAAACCGCTGATCACGGCATCCATGTTTGGCAACACCACGAAAGCGGTGGATCAAGCACGCGCGATCATGGAGCGGGCGGGCTACGAGTTGCTCGTGTTTCACAGCACCGGGACCGGCGGGCGTACCATGGAGGGGTTGATTGCCGACGGGCTGATCACGGGCGTGCTGGACATTACGACAACCGAATGGGCCGACGAACTGGCCGGAGGTGTGCTGTCCGCAGGGTCTTCCCGGCTCGACGCCGCCGGCGCCGCCGGCATTCCGCAGGTTGTCGTCCCGGGTTGTCTCGACATGGTCAACTTCTGGGCGCCGGAGACCGTCCCCGAAAAATACCGCGACCGCAAACTCTACCGCTGGAACCCCAATATCACCCTGATGCGCACCACCGTCGAAGAAAACGCACAACTCGGTCGAATTCTCGCCCAAAAAGCCAATGCCGCGCGGGGGCCGGTTTCGTTTTTTCTGCCGCTCAAGGGCGTTTCCATTCTCGACAGCCCCGGAAACGAATTCTGGTGGCCGGAAGCCGACCGGGCACTGTTCGATGCGATAAAAGCGCATGTCCGTCCCGATATCGCGGTTGTCGAAATGGACTGCAACATCAACGATCCGGCTTTTGCCGAAGCCGTTGCAGGCAAACTGCTGGAAAATCTGAAAGGAAAGGCATGACTGTCATCACGTCCATAGAACTGTATCACATCGCCATGCCGCTTTTGTATCCGTGGCGCACGGCCTACGGAAGCGATGACGTCATCGAAAGCGTCATCATGCGCATGAATGCCGGCGAGATGTTCGGATGGGGTGAGACCACCCCGCTCGCCATGCCTACCTACAGCCCGGAGTACACTGGGGGCGTATATCGTGTTATCCGTGACATTCTCGCGCCGCGTCTGATCGGCAAGGAGATCACGTCCGGAGAAGAACTCCAGCAACAGTTTTTCTGGATCAAAGGCAACTTTTTTGCCAAAGGCGGACTCGACGCCGCATGGTGGGATATGGAGGCGCGGCGACAGGGGCTTCCGTTGTGGAAACTTATCGGTGGTACATCCCCGGTGATCGACGTGGGCGCCGATTTTGGCGTGCAGGATTCGATCGACATGCTGTTGGGAAATATCGAAAAGGCCGTGAACACCGGTTTTACCCGGATCAAGCTCAAATACTGCCCCGGTTGGGACCTCGATATGATCGCGGCAGTGCGTGCGGCGTTTCCCACGATGGTTTTTCACATCGACTGCAACAGCGGGTACACACTGGCGGATGCGGCCATGTTCAAAAAGTTGGACCGCTACGAGTTGGCAATGATCGAGCAACCGCTGATGCACGACGATTTGATCGACCATGCGGCGCTTCAGGCGCAGATCGAAACACCGGTGTGTTTGGACGAGAGCATCACATCGCCGGAAAAGACGGCGCGGGCGGTAAAGATCGGGGCGTGTCGGTGGGTCAACATCAAACCGGCACGGGTGGGCGGCATTACCCGCGCGCTAAGGGTCAACCAGATTTGCGAGGAAGCAGGCATTCCCTGCTGGGTGGGGGGTATGCTCGAATCCGCGCTTGGCGCGTCGGTCTGCAAAGCGTTGGCCTCGCTGGCCAACATGAAATATCCGTCCGACGTTTTTCCCAGCAGTCGTTTCTATGCGGAAGACTTGTCGCGTCCGTCCATCGCTCTTTCGGGGCCTTCGCAGATGACGCTTTCGGACACCCCCGGTGTCGGAGCCGCACCCGATCCGATCCGGCTGGAACGCCAAACCCTCGACCGGGTTGTGATAAAATGACATCACCGCTTTCCCCTTACAGCCACTTTACCCGTGCAGAGTGGGCGTTGCTCCGGGCCGCGACGCCCATGACGCTTTCCGAGGAAAATCTTGACGAACTCCGGGGCCTCATCGAGCGCGTCTCGCTCGATGAGGTGGCGCAGATTTATCTGCCGCTTTCGCGTCTGCTCAATCTACATGTGGCGGCGGCCCAGCATCTGTACCGTGTGACTGATACGTTTCTCGGCAAACCCGTGGCCAAAGTACCGTACGTGATCGGCATTGCCGGTAGCGTTGCGGTAGGAAAAAGCACAACGGCCCGCATCCTTCAGGCATTGCTCAGCCGATGGCCGGACCACCCGAGGGTAGACCTCGTGACAACGGACGGGTTTCTATTTTCCAATCGTGAACTTCAGGATCGTGGGATCATGCACCGCAAGGGATTTCCGGAGAGCTACGACATCCGCCGATTGGTAAATTTTGTCGCGGAGGTAAAGTCGGGACGTGAGCGGGTTTCCGCGCCCATCTACGAACACCTTGTCTATGACATCGTGCCCGGAAAGGAAAAAACGGTGCAACAGCCCGACATCATGATTCTGGAGGGGTTGAATATTCTCCAGACCGGACATCGCGTGTCCGGCGACGGGGCGTCACGTCTGTTCGTATCGGACTTTATCGACTTTTCCATCTATGTGGATGCCGCCGAGCAGGATTTGGAAAAGTGGTATATAGACCGTTTTCTCAGGCTTCGTGAGACCGCGTTTCAGAATCCCCGCTCTTACTTTCACCACTACGCCGCGTTGTCTCCTGCCGAAGCGGTCGAAACGGCGCAGGGCATCTGGCGCAGCATCAACCTTGTCAATCTCCACGAAAACATTTTGCCCACACGCGAGCGGGCGCATCTGATCCTCGAAAAAGGCGTCAACCACGTCGTGCAGGGCGTGCGTCTCAGAAAGTTGTAGCGCCCTACCCGTCGCGCAGAAACCGCGACAGAACATTGGCCGTGATACGCGATACCACGCGATCTACGAGTATAGACGCCGGATAGGTGATCGATCCGACGGAGAAGACCATACCCCCGTTTCCCGGTTCGTGGATCACCATGTCCGCGCCGCCGTCGTCGGCATTAAGCCCTTTGGCCAAAAGATGCACATTTTTAGGCGCCGCCGGCGTGATCTTGTCGGTCTCGTGCCCCGAAGCGCCACCCGGAACCCGCATGTGCAGACTAGCTTCGCCAAATACATCTCCGTTTTGGACGCCGGCGCCCGCAAACACCCAGTGGTCCGCATCGACGACACGATACGGAGCACTCGTCATGATACCGGGTGTCGTAAACGCCACGCCAAGCAGATTCGCCTCCGACTCGTTATAGATGTCGAATCGGCTTTCCGCGTCCTTGGCGGGCCGATCCAAGCTGTCTATGCTGCCGTTGCGAACCCTCATGGTATACTGGTCGGAAAACTCCACCTCGCAGTTGAGACCGTTGCCGCCGAGATACATCAGTCGTCCGCCCCGCTCGAATACCCACTTTTTGAGCGTATGATACATGTGGCGTGACCAGTATTCGGGGTGTGTGGTGATAATGAGTACCCGATAATCGCCGAGATTCAATACGCCTTCGTGAAACTGTGTCTCCGCATACAGGTCGTAGGCAAACCCCTCGCGTTCCATCCAGCCGAGAAAGCGCCATTCGGCAGGCGCGACATGACAGGCGGACCGCCCTTCGATGGGGTCAAAGACCTGTGTATGCTCCGGAACATGGTTGAGCGGCTCCGGACGGTCGAACGACAGGGGCGCATAATCTTCGGTATCGTAGTTCCGGTGGGTAATATCCGTATATCGTTTGAGATCATACCGCGCATTGACGGTTGGGGTCGAAGGAAAACGGTCGGGGTGGATATAGTTGCTTCGACCGCCAAAATTGTTGTAGGCGTTCCAGTTGATGTTGGCGGCCAGCACGGCCGTTTTTGCGCTTGGCTTGGTCGGCGAGACGATCCATGGGAAAGAAAAAAAGACACCCGACTCGGTGCTGGCGTGCATGTAGTACAGACCGGGGCGCTGGGGCGCCTCCACGTACTGTTTGTGCGCCGGGCTGCTATACCCCTGCTTGTTCCACTGCACCCCGGTCTGCGTGTAGTCACCGTCGGGTGTGATCTGCATGGTGGCGCGGGGACCGTGTTCGTCGTACCACCCGATGGTCCGGACAAACTCCTTTTCCCACCCGTACCGGTACAGTTCGAGTTTGTAGGCTTCGACCGCATGAACCCGAAATTCGGCTTTTTCACCGGTTTTTACCCATTTGGGCCACATATAGCCCAGCAGACCGTCCGTGAGTAACCGGAAGTGGTAGGGGTTTTCTTCTTCCGGTGTCATCCATACGCTTTTGAACCCATAGCCCCGGCTAGCCAGCGTCACGCGGTATGTTTTTCCGGGTGTCACCTCGGCATATACCGCGCCGGTGGCTCTCGACCGGGCCTCGATGGATACGCCTTCCCCTTCGAACTCAAGCAGTACGTCCGGCACGGACACGTAACGCTCGTCGCTGACATACCCTACCAGCATGGTTTTCTCCTTCGTTCCAGGCCGCTGACATAAGGCCTTTTGGGCTCTATCCGGTGGTTCTTATTCTTCTTTGTCGTCCGACGGTTCGGGACGCGATACGGCCACCTTGACGATACGCTGACCGTCGACTTCCCGGACGGCCACGCGCAAACCGCCGTAGACGACTTCTTCACCCGGCTCCGGCACGTGGTCCAGCACGCCGTACACTAACCCCGCCACCGTCTCGAACCCGTCGGCAACGATTTCCGTATGCATGATTTCGTTGAGTTCGTCTATGTTGAGTTTGGCATCCACGAGTACGGAGCCGTCGGCAAGCGTCTCGTAGAGCGGGGGCGCTGCGTCGTATTCGTCGTGGATTTCGCCGACGATCTCCTCCAGCAAGTCTTCGAGCGTCACCAGCCCGGCGGTTCCACCGTGTTCGTCGACTACGATGGCAAGATGTATCTTTTCCTGCTGAAACTCCCGGAGCAGTTCATCCACCTTTTGGGTCTCCGGCACGAAATAAGGCGGGCGGGCCAGCGCCTCCAGCGTGGCTCCCGTGTCCGGGGCATCGTCGTCCGTCAGAAAGTCTCGCGCATACACCACACCGACGATATGGTCCATGTCCTCGCGGTAAATCGGAATCCGCGAGTGTCCGACTTCCCGGATTAGTTCCAGAAACCTCGGGATGTCCGTGTCGGCTTTTGCGCAGATCATGTCTACACGGGGGATCATGACTTCGCGCACGTTGGTTTCGCTCATCTCGATGATGCTGGAGATCATCTCTTTTTCGTCGGGCTGGAGTTCGTGCGTTTCTTCGAGTTCAAGTACCCGGTGGAGTTCTTCATCCAGCCAGTAGGGGTTGCGTCCGTTGCTAAAGAAACCGGTTCCATGCGCACGTCGGCTCAGCAAGAGCGCGGGGCGCACCAACGGGTAAAACAGATAAAATGCACTACGGCAAGCAAGAAGCGAAACACGCGCGGAAGCCTTTCCGTAGTGCGCCGCCAGCACACGCGGAAGCCATTCGATCAGGACGACGAGATAGATCGAGGACAGAAATCCCGTGAAAGCCAGTACCCCGACAAGGTGGTTTGTATGCGGTAGAAAAATGCTAAGTGATACGGTGACGGAAGAGACGAAGATAAGGGTAAGTAGAATGGTTTTTCCGACGATCAGCGAAGCAAAAACCATTTCCTGATCGTCGAGCCAGTGTATTTCGGGCGACTTTTCTTCGGAAGGAACGTCGTCTTTTCGAAAGGCGGCTTTCGGAAGCGTAGAGAATGCGGTTTCAGCACCGGAAAGCAGTATAGCATAGAGGGTCGAGCAAAGAAACACCCCACAAACATACCATAAGGGTATGTCACCGTCCAAAACGGATACCTCCTTTTAGAACCTATCCAAGACCTGTTTCATCGGTCGGAACAAAGAAAACCTGCGGTCAGGATCAGGGTTGGATAGGTTGACGGGCGCTCAGATACAAGGCTTCCTTGCCTCTCATCACGGTCCGCTCTGCGGTTTTGTGATGGTCGTATCCCAGCAGATGCAGACATCCGTGAACGACAAGGCGGCGCCATTCTTCGTCTTCGTGCACTTGAAACCGGAGCGCCTGTTCGCGGACGCGGTCGATGGAAATGTAGATTTCTCCCAACAGCGGGCGATCCGCGTCTTCTCCGGTTTCCATACAGAACGAGAGCACATCCGTGGCGCGGTCCATCTGGCGGTAGGTCCGATTCAACCGACGGATGCCGGGATCGTCTATGACGATGACGGTGATATCCGCTTGCTGACGGCCTTCTTCTCGCAACACCCGGTGGATGGACCGCCGGAGCGCGGCACGGGGAACACCCCGAACCGGGACAGCCATCTCGATACGTACAACAGGTCGCGTCGGGCTATTTGCCTCCATTTTCCGCGTTTTTTCTATCGAACTTGTCATACGCCCGGATGATGTCCTGTACCAGACGGTGACGCACAACGTCCGATTCAGTGAGATAGACAAAGGAAATACCTTGGATCCCGGCGAGTATGCTTTGCACTTGAACCAGACCGGATATTTTGTCTTCCGGGATATCGATCTGGGTGATATCGCCGGTGATGATGGCTTTTGAATGCGCGCCGAGACGGGTCAGAAACATTTTCATCTGCGCGGCGGTGGTGTTCTGTGCTTCGTCGAGGATGACAAAGGCGCTGTTGAGCGTGCGCCCGCGCATATAGGCCATGGGGATGATCTCTATGATCCCGTTTTCTACAAGACGCGACGATTTGTCCGTCGGAACCATGTCGTGGAGCGCATCGTAGAGCGGTTTCAGATAGGGGTCCACTTTTTCCTGCGGATCGCCCGGCAGAAAACCGAGGCTTTCACCCGCTTCGACCGCAGGGCGCGTCAGCACGATACGGTCTACGGTCTGATGCCGCAACGCGGATATCGCCATGGCGACCGCTAAATACGTTTTTCCCGTACCCGCCGGTCCGATGGCAAAGACGATATCGCACGACTGGACAGCTTCGACGTATTTCTGCTGGTTAGGGCCTTTGGCACGCACCCGCTCACGTCTGGACATGACGTCCAGAAAATCGCCGGAAAAAGGCTGCGCAGAAGCCCCGATCTCTTTCATAGCGCGTGTCGCACGGACGATGTCGTTGACTTCGTGGGTATGCCCCTTTTGGATCGATTGCATAAGTTCGCGCAACAAGGTCTCGATTTGTTCGACTTCCGTTTTCTCGCCGGTAATAAGCATCTCTTCGCCGCGAACGACGATCCGGGCGTCAAACTGGTTTTCGATAGCCTTCAATCTGGAATCGTGTTGCCCGAAGAGAGTAAGCGGATCAACCCCATGCGAAGAAAGTCGGTGGGTTACGGTGTTCTTCACAGAAGCCTTACGGGGTGGGGTTCACTTCCGAATAAGAAAGAAGCCCTCGCTCCCGGCAAGATGCAGGAAGAAGAGCCTGAAGACGGTACGTAGATCGTAACGATATAAAAATACCGCCCCCGATCTTTTTGTCAAGCACTTTCCCGGATGTCTTCCAGCAGACCGTCAAACCACACGCGTATGGCCGGAAACTGCCGGATCAGATCGCGCGCCTGCTCGATCACTGCTGTGGCCTGCGCCTCGTCTACCAGTCCGGACACCCGCGCCGCTTCCAATTCGTCCTCGTCCCACAGACGTCCCGTTCCATCCGGCGAAAACCATATATCCAGCAGCATGTCTCGAAATTCCACCGTGTCGGCCCCGATCCGCACGTCTTCACACAGATGCACATAGTAGCCGACAAGTGCTCCGTCCGGGCCGATCATTTTCCAGAGAATATAAGGCCATTCTTCCTGATAATAGCCAAGCGTCAGCGTGCCGGGCGGAATTTCAAGACCGGCGGCGCGATAGGGGCGTTCGGATCGGTAGGAAATGACGACACGATTGCCGCCGTGATAAAGCAACTCGCACGAGAAAACCTGATCCGGTTTGCCGGGATTTTTTTTTATTTCCGCGATAACGGGCATCGGTGTCTTACCCTTTTTTAAGCCGTTCCAAAATGCCTCGGATTTCGCGTATCAGGATGCCGTGTACGTTGTCCTTGTACCATGTGCGGATCAACGGATAGATCTCCTCCATCGGCATCTTGCTTTTAGAGTCCCGCATGATGGCCTGACAGGGGCCGGGGCGCGGTCCCCACTGCGCCGTCTCGTTCAGGTCCGCATCCATAAAAACCGTATACGGAATCGAGCGCGCGCCGTCGGTCAAATAGCGGTCCATAAGGTCCGGATGCTCGTCGCGTCTGAAAATGCGGTATTCGATACCGGGTGCGCGTTCGATCATGCGGACGATAGGTGGCAACTGCTGGACCACGTCGCCGCACCAGTCCTCGGCCAGTATCAAAACATTCACCGGGTGCGTATAGCTTGCGAAAAAAGCGGCGTCGTGGTCGGTGAGACGAAATCGGTCGTAGTTTTCGTGAAATCGTTCGAGGTTTTTTTGGCTGTTCTGCATATAACCGGCCCACTGAAATCCGGTGGCAAAACGTTCCTGAGCGAGTACGGGCATAGTAGACTCCTTGTAACCTTCTGGCCCCTTTGTGACAAATGATTTTAATCCAGCCACGCCGTGCGTTCGGTGGCGGGTATGCGTTTCTGCTCCGGAATAAGGGCAGGAAAACCGGTATATAGCAACGCGATCATCTCTTCGGTCTCCGGGTCGATTCGAAGCAGATCGAGCGCTTCCGCATCGGTCAATATGGCGCTCGTACTCCACTGCATACCAACCCCTTGTTCCCATGCCGACAGACTGATGTTCTGGATCGCACAACAAGCCGCCGCGTAGTCTTCCCTTGCCCGGAAAGGCTCGGGGTCTTTGCGGCAAATCACGGCAACCAACGCGGGTTTGGACATAAACTTGGCATATCCCTTCCGGGTGGCCGTCTCCAGTACTTCCGGATCGTCCGACCGCGTCTTCTCTCGCTGAATACGGCAGTACACGGCTGCCAATTTTTCCCTTACCCGACCGGAAATCACGATAAATCGCCACGGTTCCGTGAGCTTGTGGTTAGGCGCCCAGACCGCGGATTCTAAAATCCGGGCGATAGTCTCGTTGGGAACGGGATCGGGTTTGAACTCATAGATGGTACGTCGGTTTCGTATGGTTTCGAATACGGTCATGGCGGTCTACTCCTGATCTTTGGGGACAGGTTCGATCTGAATCAGGGATGTGGGTTGGGATGCGTTTTCCGACGTGGTTTCGCAACGATCGCACTTCGTGCAACCCGCGCGCGCTCCCGAAAACTGTCGTACGACCGTCCGGGCTACAAACACGACGGCGGCCATCACGATGACATAGACAAGGATATCTTGATACGACATGCCCGTCTCCGCTATGCGTGCTATCCCCACCCTATCATTCGTCCACCCTGAAAAACCACCAAAGAACCTAAGTATGCCAGACCGGTCATATATACGATCATGACGACCGGCCAGCGCCAACTGTTGGTCTCGCGCCCGACGATAGCCACGGTAGCCATACATTGACAGGCCAATACGAAAAACACCATGAGTGAGACCGCCACCAGCGGGGTATACTGCGGTGCGCCCGTAGCCGGGTTTATCTCGTTGCGGAGCGCCGTACGCAGATCGACGCTTTCCTCGTTGCCGTCTTCCACGTTGTAAATGGTGGCCAGTGTGCTGACCATCACTTCGCGCGCGGCAAACGAGGTGATCAGTCCGATACCGAGTTTCCAGTCGAAACCGAGCGGAGCGATGATGGGTTCTATGGCATGACCGACCTGCCCGGCGTAGCTTTGCGCAATACGCTCTCCCGGAGGATCCTCGGATGTGGGACGCGGGTAGGAAGCCAGAAACCATAGGACGATCGAGATGGCGACGATGATCCGCCCTGCGTCGCTCACGAATACTTTTGCACGTTCGTACATCTGGAGCAGAATCCATTTGAGCGACGGCCGACGATAAGGCGGCAATTCTATGATAAAAGTGTCGGAGGGCATGTTTCGCATAAACAGCCGGTTTAGAACCAGCGCGGCCAGCACGGCGATGCTCATGCCGATAAGGTACATAGCCAGAAGCGTCAGACCGGGGAGCGAAAACACCCCCAGCACAGGGGTATCGGGGATAAACGTGCCGATCATGAGGATATATACCGGAAGCCGGGCACTGCAACTCATCAGCGGGGCGATCATGATCGTGATCAGCCGGTCACGCCAGTTCGAGATGGTCCGCGTGGCCATGACACCCGGTATGGCACAGGCAAACGACGAAAGCAACGGGATGACCGCCCGGCCCGAAAGCCCGATGCTGCGCATCAGTCGGTCCATGAGAAAAGCAATACGCGCCAGATACCCGGTATCTTCGAGCAGAGCCAAAAAGAAAAACAAAAACAGAATCTGAGGCAGAAACACGACAACGGCTCCGACTCCCGTGATGACACCGTCGGTGGTCAGGCTTTGCAACGTCCCTTCGGGAATCAGTCTTGCCACATGGTGGTTTAGGTCGCCGACACCGGTCTCTATGACCGTCATCGGCGCTTCCGCCCATGAGAAAATGGTCTGGAAGATAAGCGCAAATACCAGCAAAACGATGGCCGGACCGGCAATTCGGTGGGTAAGCACCCGGTCCAGCCGTACATGAAGCCTCTGCACCTCCATCGGAGTCTCGTGTACGGTTGCGGCATAGAGTTCGTCGATTTGGCGGTAGCGGAGCGTCGCTTCCAGCATCCGCCATGCGATGTGTCGTTCTTCGAGCCGGGCGCGTACCTCTCGGGTTTGCGTTTGAAGATCGTTTTTACAGGCTGCGGTGTGCGCGCCCTGCATCCATGCGTCACCAGCCAGGTCGCTCGACGCGATACGCAACGCCTCCGCCGTCTGTGCGGAGGGGGCAAGCGAGGTATATTCGCTTAGCCACCCGGTGAGCGGCTTGAGATCGTTTTTTAACGCCTCGTCGATCCTGAGCGTTCCTTCCTCTCGTGGTAACGGATTTTCGAGAACAGCGCATATCGTCTTTCTCAGATGATCGATCCCTTCCGCGCGCGAGGCGATCACCGGAACCACCGGCACGTTCAGACGCGCCGACAGCGTTTTCGTATCGATATGAAGACCGCTGGCTCTGGCATCGTCCATCATGTTGAGCGCGGCAACGACCGGAAGACCAAGGTCGATCACCTGTGTGACCAAATAAAGATTTCGGCTGAGGTTGCTGGCGTCGGCGACGACGACGACCAGTCGGATGGGGGGTTGGTCCGGAGATACACCGATCAGCGCTTCTTTGGCGATGCGTTCGTCAAGCGATTTGGGGTTGAGGCTGTAGAGTCCCGGCAGATCATGCAGACGGATACGCAGCCGATCGGATCCGCTTATCATACCGGATTTGCGTTCGACCGTCACGCCGGGATAGTTGCCGATCTTGTGCCGCAACCCGGTAAGCGCGTTAAAAATCGAAGTTTTGCCCGTGTTGGGGTTTCCGATCAGCGCGATGTCGATCCATGCGTCCGACAGGAGACTGGTATGCGCGTCTTCCGGAGAGGAGAGAGACATGAGGGCTACGTTTTGTCTACGAGGATGCGGTGGGCTTCGGCGCATCGGATGGAGAGATGATACCGACGCACCCGGAGTTCGATGGGATCGCCGAGCGGTGCTCGTTTGACAAACTCCACCGGTGTACCGGGAAGCAGTCCCATTTCCATTAGATGAGCCTCTTCCGCGGTCGTGCCTCCGATGCTGCGGATGATGGCCTTGTCACCGGGGTTAAGCTGGTCGAGCGGTATCATGGTGTCACGGCTGCCGGCTGGCGGGGTTCTTCCGGGACCGACGTGCCGTTGTCCGAAGCGGATTCGCGTTTGCGCCGCAACGCCATAAACTGATGCACCGCGTACCCGGCAAGCCAAAGCCCCGAAGTTGTGACATGGACGACGATCCATATGTTTCGCCAAGGTTCCGCCGAAGTGACCTGTATGAGATACCCCGAAACGGTCATGGGAACAAGCGACAACACCATTTCTACCCCGCTGCGCCGCCCGGTTTTCAACCCCATCCGGTAGTGGGTGGCGATATGGCGTTTCCAGATCAACCCCACGGCAAAGACGAGCAACGGAGCAAAAAGAATGTGATAGTGCTGTACATCCGCCTGCCAAGGGTGGTTGACGATGGCAAACTCGTCCACCGATGTCATGCCGTAGCGCATGATAGCGTAGACGATGCCGGTGACGCCTACAAGCAGGGTGGAGAGATGTACGAACCAAGCTTCGGTACGATTCACGGGATAAGCGTGCCCTTGAGTGTCAGGTGAAGCGCCATGACCCGGCGTATGGCGTCCGTAACGGCGCGAGCCGTAAGCGTGGCGCCGGTCATGTTCCGGATTTTTCTTTTTAGCGCCAGCTCATCGTCGAGCTGCTGTCCGGCAAACTGCTGAAGCCACGCCGGGCGCGGAAGATATTCACGTGGTTCGTGAAAGGCAATGATTTCTATACGCTGAATCCTATTTTCCGCATCTATGACGATCATCAGAGTTTCGGTAAGCGTCCGCACCGTATGCACGTCAAAATAGGCCACACCCACTATCCGACCGTTTTTCGTGGCTACATACGGGTTGACAAGTGCACTACGGGTTTCGACATCCGACAGGCTCGCCGCCTGAGCAAGTTGGTTGCGCGTCAGATAGACGGTTTTGCGAGTGATCTGACAGTCCGGGAACGCCAGCCTGAGCGCTTCGTCCACGGTCAGCAACACCCCGCCTCGCGCGGGAAACGCCATAAGCAACAGTGTGACCGCCGCCAGCCCCCATAATGTCACCGGATGTCGGAATTTTTTTCGCAAAATACGTCTTTCCTCTATCGGGATGGAAACGCTATGAGCCAAAGGCAATGACGACGTTTTTGGCTACACGAGCCATACGCGGTTTCCATCCCGGCGTGGCACGGGCACGAAGACCGGTTGCCGTTCTTTCCAGCACCAGGACTTCGATGTTCGTTCGTCCGGCGGCCCATGCCAGCGCGCCGTCCGGTCCCAACACATAAAGTCCGGTAGACAAGCAGTCCGCGGTCGTCGCATCCGGCGCCCAGACGGTCAAACTGCCAAAGTCGTGGGTCGGCGACCCGGTTTTGGGGTCGAGAATATGACCGTAGCGAACCCCGTCGATGACGATCCCGCGTTCGCTGTTGCCCGACGTGGCGACCGATCCTTGATCGATCACGATTTCGATGACGGGTTCGTCACGGCGATCCGGATGAGCGACCGAGATGGGCGTGGGTTTTCCACCCATCACGATCACTTGGCCGCCAAGATCGATTTTTCCATTGGTGACGCCGCTGCCGGCCATGACGCGAAGCGCCTCGTCCAACCCGATTCCCTTGCCAAATCCGCCTTCTTCGATCTTCATGGTTTCTCGAAGTCGGACCGCCTTCCTGTCTTCAAGTACAAGATTCCCCAACCCACCCCCGGACAGGGCTTTTTGCAGGGTCTCCGGTGCGGGAACTCGGAACCCCTGACGTAATCCCCATGCCTCTATCAACGCGCCGATACCCGGATCGAACGCACCGTCGGTTTCCTTCCACCAGCGCCGAGCAGCCGCAAGGTCGGCATACAGACGCGGAGAAAGCCAAACGGGTTGTCCCGGTTCCGTCCGGTTGAATCGAGCCAGTTCCGTATCTTCGCGCCAAGTGGACAACCGGCTTTCGGTTTCCTCAAGCGCTCGGATCGCTCGCTCACTCGCCATGAGCGCCGCAGAACGGCTCACGGCCTCGACCGTTACGGTCAGGTCAGTTCCCATCATCGCCAGACGGCGCTCGACGGTTACAGAAGTATCCTGTCTTACCGTTTGGGGAGAGCAGGCCGACCAGACGGTGGAAAGCCCGGTCATGCCGATAAAAAGAAACGCCACGCAACGGCTCAAAAGATATACCCCGCTCCGGCGTTAAGCTGATTCAACCCGGTCTTTGCTTTGTTGTCTATGTTCTTATAGTCGAATTTGAACACGATCCGGCTTTCGGGTTGAAACGCCACGCCAAACGTAAGGTTGGTCACCTTTTTCGACGGATCCTGCACAAAACCCGTTGGCACGCTGTGCTGGGTATTGTAGCTTTCGTACCGAACATAGGGCATCAGGGTCCTATGGTTGTATCGGGTAGCCGACAACGCATCGTATCCGGCTTGCAAGTAGAACCCCGCAAGCGTCTTCCCTACCGATTTGATGCGTTGGTCGCCGATTAGTTCTAACGACTGGTTGAGCAACGCCGCCTCGCCTACGCTGGCTCGTGCGCCAAGCGCGCTAAACCACAGACCTCGGTAGCGCACATCCACATGTCCTTCGAAAATGACGGTGGGAACGTTGAGACTCCGTGTTCCGGCTTTTTTGTCCTGCCCGGAATACCCCGCGTACCCGGAACCACCGACCGTGATGCCCGGCAACGGGGTCAGGTCCACCCGACCTGTCCATGCAAAATGGTCGGCTTTGGCGATTGCGCCTTTCTGACGTCCCCCCCGCAGACCTTTGGCCGTAAATCCTTCGGCTTTTAGTCCGTTGACGACATAAGTGCGATACGCCAAAGGTCCGATTTCGCCAAAAACACCGGCTCCGTTTTCGCGCCAAGTGGACGGGATGATCACCCGTTCCACGTCGGGCCGATCCACCCCCATGAAAACCGTCGGTTCGTGCATCTCGTTGACAAACCCCATGGGTATCAACAACAACCCGAAACGCAGGTTGAAGGCGGGACGATGGAGATATTCAAGGTGTACAAATTCGGCGGACACCTCACCACCGCTACCCGTGGAGCCGTGCTCGAATTCAAATTCCGTGTTGAGCAGCCACCGATCGTCGAATTTATATCCCACATAGAGAATGGCGTGTAACATGTCCATCCTGTCTACCATGTTGGCTACCGCGCCGTTGTCCCTTTTCTTGGCAAAGTTGGTATAGACCATCTCGCCATAACCACCGATCGATATACCATAGTCGTTGCGGTACACCTTGGATGCGGCAGGGCCGAGACCGTAGACGCTCGCATCGGCAGCGACGGCAGCCCTGCCAAGCTTCAACCGTTCGATCTCGTCGGCCAGAATGGCCAATCGGCGTCCGAGTTCGGCAAGACTGTCCGTCTGGGCCTCCTGTGCCCGGATCGTGCCGGTCGAAAACACCCACACACACAACGCCCCGTAGAGCATCCGTTTCATGACGCTGCCTTTCATGTGGCATATATTGACTTTTGAAGAAAGCCAATATATATTCACACAATGAGGGAGGACGGTGTCCTGCCCTCAGGGACAAAAACGTCTTGGAGTGCCGGGGCTATCGAACGGGCTTGGCCAGTCACGGCTCGATAGCCCCTTTTTTCCAAGTGAACTACACGCCTCTTTCCTGCTTTGCTACGTCCTGCTCAACCCTTTTTCACGCCGACCCTACCTGAGCGGTCAGACACTCGCCCACTTCCTCGCACACCGGGCAAGTATGCAACGCGCACCCGTCGCTGGTTCCGGCGTGATACGTTGCCAGAAACTTCCCGGCTTCCGGGTGGTCTGCCAGAAGATACTGAAGAAACGTCAACAACCGCTCACCCGTCTCGATACTGATCAGGTGTTCGATTTTGCAGGCGTCGATTTCAGCCTTTTCTGCGTTTATATGAAGGACATCTCGGAAAAAGGCGATCAGTATCTGACGATGCGATCGGACCGACTGTGCCAGATGTGCGCCGTCTTCGGATAGACGCAAAAACCGGTTTCGGTCTTCCTTGAGATAGCCCTTTTCTTTTAACGACTTGAGCATGATGGATGCGCTACCCGGCGTAATGTGCAAATGCCGGGCGACATCGGAAACGCGCGCATATCCCTGATCGTCGATCAGTTTTTGGATGGTCATCAGATAATGCGCGCCGCTGTGGGTAAGGGTATTGTGCTCGAACTCTTTCCAGACGTCCATCGCCATACCTCCCATGGAGACATCATACGGGCGTTCCGGAAGCGAAAACCTCTACGCAACTGCTGTATGAGTATCTCGGGTTCGATGATGCGGCAACCCATTTTGTTATAACGACACAAGGTTTACCATGAAGAACAAAGTTTTGAGTAGCCAAACTTTTTTTCGAATTATATGTGTTCTGTTTGGGGTGTCAAGAAAAAAACGAAAGAAAGGGGAAAGTTTTTCAGAGAAGACCGCAGGCCGACACCAAGGCTTCGGCGGTGGTAGACCATCCGTTTTTGGTTTCGATCTCGCGTACCGCCATTTCGGTGGCCATCAGGGTATCGACGGTATCGTGAAACTCGATACCGGTCGTGGCATCGCGGACCAGAACGATGTTATACCCCCGGTCGTTCATCGCCAGGATGCCATGGTCGCGTCCGATCATGCACCAGTTGGTGGCAAATCCGGCATAGAGCAGATGAAGGATTTTTTTCTCCGCCAGCAGGGTGTGCAGTTGGGGCCCGGTGTGGATGATGGGTTCTCAGGGGAGCGGTTTTGCGAGCGGTGAGATGTCGAGTTCGGTTTCGTAGCGTTTGTATGTAGGCGGCAGGATAGGCTCCGGGTTGCGTCCGAACGCGGCATACGGGCCGGAGCGGTAGATGCCGCGAAACGCGGCTGGCGGCCAATCCGGCCCGGTGTGTAGCGTCGTTGGCGCGGAGGGAGGCGCGAGATAGCGGTCGGCGATAAACGGACTGGGGCCATGGATGACCGTCATCCCGGCGGCGCGCGCCGCATGAAGAAGCGGGACGATTTTTTCCGCCGTCACCTTCCGGGCGCGATTGAGCCAGCTATCTATGTAGTGGGTGCTCCACACGTCGACCAACACGAGCGCCGTTTCCTCGACGGCAAGAGACAGCGTCCGCTCTACATATCCGAAGTTTTTTTCTTCGCAGGGCATGTCCGGATCGGTATACACGCGGTAGTAGCGACAGCGTAGATCGAGAGGCATGGGCGTTATACGTAGCGTAGAAGAAACTGTTCGAGCGCGTCGGCAAACGGGCCGGTCAGGTTGTGTTCATGCACTTCGGCGCGAAAATCTACCCGGTCTTCGGCGTCGTAGAGTCGGTAGATACTGCGGGTAAACGACTCGACCTGTGCAAATCCGCTTACCGGCCACCACTGGTCGGGCAGATTGGCGCGCACCAACAGGGGGCGCGGAGCAATGGCCGCGTGAAGATGTTCGATGTCGCACACCTTTAGGATACCAAACGGAAACGGGGATGCGTCGGCATTGGCATAGTAGGAGGCCATCTCCGCCATGTGGATGGTAAACGTGGTAGCGGCGCACAGCGGCGCGGCGGCGCAAAACCCTTCTTCGAGCGCGGCGGTCAGCCACGTATCCATCCCCCCCTGACACAGCCCGGAGATGGCGACCCGGCGCGGGTCCACATCGGATCGACTTCGCAGATATTCCCCACACCGCATGGCTTCGGCGGCGCGCAAGGCAAGCTGGCTGACCCCGATGACATCGCCCATGCCCATGAGCAACGTCATGCCGCGACCGTGTTTGTGTTCGAAGTCGGACGTCTCTCCAAAGGGTGCGTGGTCGAGAATCAGCACGACAAACCCCTGTCGAGCCATGCGAACGGCAAACCCCTGATACGCGGGTTTCCACTTGTCTTCGGGCCAACCGGGGTTCCACAGCAAGGCCGGCATGGGGCGGCCCGGCGGATTTTTCGGGAGAAAGACAAACGCCGGAATACCGTAGTCGTCGTCCACACGGACATCGACACGCTCCAACACGACGTCGTCTCCGACGGCCAAACGGGCACGCACACGACATTCGCCAAGCGGTGGAAAATCGGGAACGCCGATGATATGCGGAAGCCGTTCACGCAACCCCGCGCGATACGTCTCCCACTCGCGGAGACCGGAAAATACGCGCGGCAGCGCGGCGGACTGCCGTAGTACCTGTTTTTGCAACCACCGGATGGCGTTGTTTTGCTGCCCCAGCGGTTCGTCGGTATGACCGTTGGAACCGGTTTCGATATGGGATGCGGGTTTGGAAACGGACATGGGAGCCTCGTTTGACGTGGACGAAAGATGGACAAATCGTGTCGGTTCTACGCGACCTGCCGCGAACCTGACGGAATATGGAGGAGTATTATCCTCCGCCTCGAACCGCCAGATCGCGTCCGGCTACAAGCGCGGTCATCTTGCGGTCGGCGACGCTGCGGGGCAACATCCAGAATCCGCAGTCGGGATGTACCCACCGGATGCGTTTTGCGCCGAGTACCCCGACGGCGCGGTCGATACGTCCCGCCACCTCGGCGGGTGTTTCCACCTCGTTGTCCTTGATGTCGATGACGCCGACCCCTAACGCGATGTCGTCGCGGAGGTCTTTGAATATCTCCAGTTCGTCATAACCGCGTCGGGCAAACTCCAAAATCAAGTGGTTTACGTCGAGACGGTTAAGAAAGGGGAGCAAATCCTTCCAGAGACCGCGCTGTATGCTTTGGCCGCCGTAATTACCAAAACACAGATGGAGCCCTTTTTCGCCGGATGCCGCGTTTAACACGCGGTTGATCGGTTCATGCGCCCACCCGGCATCTTCCGGATGACCGGTCAGATTGGCTTCGTCCACCTGAAGCACCGGTGCGTCGATGGCCGCGACCTGTTTGCGAAGCGTTTCGGCAAGGTCCATGGTGAGTGCGCGCAGATCGCCGTAGTGGTGGTCCACCAGCGTCCGGGCGAGCATATAGGGGGCGGTGACGGTAAACTTGAGCGGATGCGTAGTCAGCGGCTTGATAAACTCCCACGCCGCAGGCAGGTTGAGTGTTCCCTCGCCGATTTTTCCGTGGACGATGCCAGCGGGTTGGCTGCGAAACGACATGCCGGCTTGGCTGCGAAATGCGGCTAACTCCTCACGGCTTACCTGTGTGGAAATACCTTCCATCGGACGGATAAAATACTCGATCATGCCGTTGGTTTCGGGATGACCGATGTCGAACCGTGAGAGTTCCCCGTCTGCGATCACGTCCAACCCGGCAAGTTCCTGTGTTTTGAGGACGACCATGACGGCGTCGCGCAGATGAGGACGCGATGGGTACGCCGCAAGCCACGCAGGAATCGGGTAACTTCCGACGACAGTGGTTTTTATGGGACAGTCGGGCATCGGCAGCTCCGGAAAAAGGGCGAAACGGGTGTCGGCAGGTTTGAAACGATGCAAAAGATAATCCGGAGCCGACGACAAAGGCAATCGTTTTTTGGGGAAGGTCGTGGTCTTGACTTGCCATTTTCGGAGTTGTAAGTTATGCCTTTCAGGGCGGAGAAAGGACGTATGACGGAGCGCGGCGTAGCGGTAATCACCGGCGGATCGTCGGGGTTGGGGCTTTCGATGGCCCGGCGGCTCGCGCGCGACGGATACGCGCTCGCGCTGTTGGCGCGGCAAACCGGCCCGCTTGAAACGGCGGCGGCGGAAACGCAGGCGCATGGAGCGGAGACGTTTGTCCTGCCGTGCGAGGTCACCTGTCACGACCAGATGATCCATGCCGCGCAGGAGACGCGGACGCGGTTTGGCCGGGTCGATTTTCTCATCGTAAA
>VGJU01000039.1 GCA_016867335.1 Candidatus Zixiibacteriota bacterium
CCGACGAAAGCACCGAAAAACTCGATGCATACGACTCCAGCACCAAGTCGGTAATGCCAAGTCCGGCCTTTCGGATACATTTGATCAGATTCTGCACCGACGTGACCGCACTGGTTACGATATGTACCAACACCTCCAAACGCACGCCGAACATGCCGTCAGGGTCCGGGATTCCGCGCTGGTCGTCTACGATAAACTCCTGTGCCAACACATGGATGACTTGCCGCTCCAGCGGTATTTGAAGCGCCTTGGCCGCCTCGAACGCCCGGGCAATGTCTTTCTGCGTGATACCGTGTTCACTCCGGGGTATGGCGATGGCACCCCGGCTATTGACACTCTGAATATGCTCCCCGGCAATTCCCGCGAAGACCGTGTCGATCTTGACACCCGACGTGCGCTCCGCCGCGTCTATGGCACACGCGATGGACTGGACCGTCTTTTCCATGTTGACCACCACGCCGCGACGAAGCCCCTCGCAAGGGCTTACTCCCACGCCGATGATATTGAGACCGGCGGCGTCTCGCTCTCCGATCAATACGGCAATTTTAGTCGTTCCGATGTCCAACCCTGAAATCAGTTCGCTCATGTGGTCTTTCCTTCCGATCAGGATTTGAGAGTGTCTGCGGCGTCTGCCGTCAGTATCGGACGGACGATGACCTGATTGTCGAAGCGAAGATCGATCCACCGGGTTTCGATCTTGTCTTCCTTGAGCCGCGTCAAAATCTGCTCCAGCTGTTTGATCTTGTCCGGATAATGACCGATGCCGAGACGCACGGTCGTTCCAGTTTCGGTCGTATACACCACCGGGTCGTGAATCTGATCGACATGGACTTCCGAAATCCGATCCACAAATCCGGGTGAAAACGCCCGGATCATTTCGATGATATAGATGGCACGGTCCACCTTGACGTTGTAATGAATCGAGTCGGCCATCTCGGCAAATGAGGTCCGGCCTTCGGCAAACGATTCGACGATGCCGCCTTGTTCGGGGACCACGCCGGTGATTATCGGCAGACTGGTAATACGATCCGATGCCGGCGTCGGCAACAACTCGCCGTTGTAATCCACCCCGTACATTCGATCTAACTGGACAAGCGCTACCGGTTTTTTTTCCTTAAGAAAAATGTCGATGCGTCCGGGCATGACGCGCCGGACAAACACATCGTCGAAACGTCGGTCGCGCCGAAGTCGTTCTCCGGCATCGATCGGGTCGGCCTGGAAGATATTATCTCCACGTGCAATCCCCGAAATCGCCGCGATTTCGTCGACGCCGACCGTCTCGGCACCTGTCACTACGATTTCTCGGATGGAAAAGCGCGGCGAATAAAGCATCCATGCATAAACCGATTGGCCCGCTATGACCGCGCCTGCCGCGCCCGACCCAGTGGCCAGCACGCCGCCGACAAGCAAAAAAAGATGGCCAAACCAGCGTCGCCGGTTGGGAGTCATGGCGCTTCCGTCTCCAATAGTCGCACTTCGGTTTCCAATTCGATCCCCGAATCGTGCAAGACACGTCTGCGGATCGTCTCGATAAGCGTTCGAACGTCGGCGGACGTCCCACCGCCACGGTTTACGATAAAATTGGCGTGCTGGTCCGATACAAATGCCCCCCCTACACAAAGTCCCTTGCAACCGGCCCGGTCGATCAGTCGGCCCGCCGAATCTCCCGGCGGATTTTTGAAGATGCACCCGGCGCTCTGGTCCGCAGAGGGTTGGGTGCTTTTCCGATATTCTGTATACGCCCGGATACGGTCGCGTATCGCTTCCGGTCGGTCGGGTGTAAGAACAAACATCGCCCCGGTGATCACCGTCTGCGTGTCAATCTCGGTTTTCCGGTATCCGAATCCGGCGTGGCCCGCGGGTATGCGCACTACCTGATCCGGCGCGCGAACCCCCTCGATGTATTCGATCCGATCTCCGATCTGGCTGCCGTGCGCTCCGGCGTTTCCATGGATCGAGCCACCCACGACACCCGGTATGCCCGTGGCGAATTCGACACCGCTCAATCCGGCGCTGGCCGAAAATCGTGCCAGCCGCGCAAGACTTACCCCCGCCCCGGCATGTATGCGCTCGTCCGTTTGTCGGACATCCCACAGTGTTTTAGGGGCGATCATATTGCCTCGTATCTTGACGATGATACCCGAAAACCCGGCGTCCGGGAAAACGATATTGCTGCCGTTGCCAAGCGCTATCCACGAAACGGCCTCCTCGGTTGCCCATTTCAGGATGATGGCGACTTCTTCCAGACGTTCGGGCAGACACATAAGCGCCGCCGGTCCGCCGATGCGAAAAGTGGAGTGCTCGGACAGCGGCTCCATGCGGCGCACAAGGCTTGGTTTCAGCCTTTTTTCCAGATCGCCATAACGGCCCGTCACGCCGTCGGTTTCCCATCGCGTAGCGCAGCCAACGTCGCCTCGCCGATACGATCCACGTCGCCCGCGCCGAGCGTAAGCAGCAAATCGCCGGGTTCGAGCAGGTCGATCAATGTTTCTACCACTTCCTGTTTACCGGGCAGATACGATACATGCGTGCCGCCTGCTACACGCGCCGCCTCTACGATCATCGCTCCGGAAACGCCGGCTATAGGTGCTTCTCGTGAACCGTATACATCGGTCACGATAACCCGGCCTACACGGGCTTCTGCGAGCGCCACTCCGAAATCCTGTGTAAAATCACGCGTCCGTGTGTACAGATGCGGCTGAAACACGGCCACGACACGCCGGTCTTTCACCCCTTTCAGCCCGTCCAAGGTAGCGCGGATTTCGTTGGGATGATGCGCATAATCGTCGATCACCAAAACGCCGCGTGCTTCTCCTTTGATCTCGAACCGACGTTTTACCCCTTTGTATCCTGCCAATGCTTCGATGGCGACGGACACTGGAATTTCCAAGAGATCGGCTATAGCCAGCGCGCCGAGCGCGTCGAGCAGATGGTGTTTTCCGGGGCGTTCCATGTGTAGCCGACCGCTAAAACGCCCCCGCACGTATAGGTCCGCCTCGCAGGATAACCCCTTCAGCGCGATCCGCTCGGCTCGTATCTCCGCCTTTTCCGAAAACCCGTACTCGATTTTTCGGCGACGCAGTGCGGGCGCGATCCGCCGGACTCCGGGATCGTCTATACAGACGACGATGGGGTGGTCGCAGGGAACCAGATGCGCAAAAAAGGCAAACGCTTCGTCTATGGCCTGCTGGGAACCGTAGTACTCCATGTGGTCGGCATCCACCGAGGTGATCACCGACGTCATGGGGGCAAGCACATGAAACGAGCGGTCGTATTCGTCGGCTTCGACAACCATCCATGGGCTTTGGCCCGTGCGCACGTTGGAGCCGATTTCGGGCAGCATGCCGCCCACCGCGAGCGTAGGGTCGAACCCGGCGGCCATGAGTACGAGACCGATCATGGCCGTAGTGGTGGTTTTTCCGTGTGTGCCGGCGACGGCAATCGTATGGCCGGGGCGGGTCAACGCGCCGAGCAGGTCCGCGCGGGTAACTGTCAGGACGCCCCTCTCCCGCGCATATCGCAGTTCCGGATTTTGCGGCGATACCGCAGCCGAGTACACGACCAAGTCCGCCTCAGGGCCTCCGGTATCTTCGTGTCCGATGCGGATATCCGCACCGAGGACGCAAAGCCGGTCGGTCAGATCGGATCGGTACAGATCGGAACCGGAAACCTTTTTTCCATGTTTCAGGCACATTTCCGCCAAACCGCTCATACCGATACCACCGATACCGATAAAATGGATACGTCCGAATGCCGACAGTGGGGGGGACGACTCAATCATACCTGAGCCTCTGCCACCGCGAGGCGTTTTTTGAAATGTTGAGCAGAATACCTACGGCCATCAGACAAAACAACGTCCACGTACCGCCATAACTGATAAACGGAAGCGGTATGCCGGTGGTGGGCAAGAGACCGGTTGCCACGCCGAGGTTGATCATCACATGCACCCCGATGAGCAGGCTGAGACCGGAGGCGAGAAAAAAGCCAAATCCGTCGGGCGCCTGACGGGCAATCGCGATTCCGCGCCAGACAAAGACCGCAAACAGACCGATCAGCACGATGCCGCCGATAAAGCCGAATTCTTCTCCGACGATGGCAAAGATAAAATCGGTGTGCGGGTCGGGTAGAAAATGGTATTTCTGTCTTCCCTCTCCCAGGCCGGTTCCGAAAAAACCGCCATTGCCAAGACTGATAAGCGATTGGTACACCTGATAGTCGGAATCCTGCCGGATGTTGGACAAACGGTCGGGGTCGCCAAAGAGCCGATCTATGTAAGTGATAAGACGTTTTCGGCTGTGATCCGAGGTGATCAGTTTGAACGCGACCACGGGAATGCCTACTGCGGCGATGGACAGCAGATGTTTCAGTTTGGCTTTGCCGACGAAGAGGAGCATGCCTGCGCTGGCGGATAAGGCGATTGCCGTACCGAAGTCGGGTTGTTCGGCGATCAGCAGAAAAACGACACCGATCAGCGCCAACGCGGGCAGCAGTCCGGGAACGAACTGTCTTATGATCTGCTGGCGGCGATCCAAATAGTGCGCCAAAAACAGGATCAAGCCGATTTTCATAAATTCCGCCGGCTGGAAGTTCAAAATACCGAGTTTGAGTGTGCGTGTCGCTCCGCGTATGCTCAAACCGAGACCGGGCACAAACACAAGTACGAGCAGAAAAAGTCCCAAACCGATTATCGGAATCGCCCATGTCCTGAGTTTTCGATAGTCGATAAAGGTGAAAATCGCAAGGATAGCCAGCCCGATCGCCACGCGTCCCAAATGGCGTTTGATAAAAAAGCCGCTGTCGCCGTGAAATCTTTCCTCGGCCAGCGCATAAGAGGCACTGTACACCATGATGGACCCAATCCCGACGAGAACCAGCGTCACGATAAGCAAGGGAAGATCGATACGGTGTCGTTCCACGTGTTGAAATCCTCAGTGCCGGTAAGCGTTTTGAGAGGTGGAAGGGGCCTCGATTTCTTCGAGGCCGGTGGCTATTTCTTCCATTTTCATCCCACGCGATCCTTTGACAAGTACATAGTGATCCGGCCCAACGATTTCTCGGAGCAGGGCTACGGCTTCCATGTTGGACCGACACGACAGGATGTTGTCGCGCGAAAACCCCGCATCTTGCGCGCCTTCGGCGATGTCGATCGCGCGGGGGCCTACGGTAACGAGCACATCGGCGGTGGCAGCGGCGCATCTGCCAATGTCTCGGTGGGCGGATGCGCTGATGTCGCCCAGTTCCAGCATGTCGCCCAGCACTGCGATTCGGTGTCCCGGCGCAAGGGCGAGTGTTTCGAGCGCCGCGCGTGTGGAAACCGGGTTGGCGTTGTAAGCATCCATGAGCAGATAAAATCGTCCTATCTTGCGATAATCCATGCGCATCGGAGCGGGTGTCATGTGGGACAGCGCGTCGCGGATATCGTCGTTTGAAACGCCGAACAGTCTGCCTGCGGCAATGGCGGCCAGTGCGTTCATGACCTGATGCTCGCCCGGCAGTCGAAGCGAAAACGAAATCCCGTCTTCCGTGCGAAAAGTAGAACCATCGATACGGGCGGTGACTTCCAAGGCGCGCACGTCGGCAGCGGTATGGCGTCCAAAGGTGACAAGCCGCGCTGTTGTTCGCGACCGTTGGCGCATCACCTGCGGGTCATCCGCATTCAGAATGGCACAACCGTCGGGCGCGAGGTGGTGGAGCAGTTCTCCTTTAGCGTCGCCCACGCCTTCGACCGTTTTCAGATATTCCAGATGTGCCGGCCCTACATTGGTGATGATAGCCGTGTCGGGGCGTGTCATTCTTCCGAGCCGGGACATCTCACCGGAGTGGTTCATACCCAGTTCGAGTACGGCGATCTCGTGCTCCCGCCTGATAGAAAGGAGCACCTGCGGCGTTCCAATCTGACTGTTGAGATTTCCCGGTGTTTTGAGTACGCGATATCGCCCTCCGAGTACCGCCGCGACCATCTCCTTCGTCGTCGTTTTGCCGCTTGACCCGGTAACGGCAACGATTGGTATGCCGACTTGCTCCCGATGCCACATGGCAAAACGCTGAAGCGCGTCGAGCGTATCCGCGACGACAATGAAGGGGTGTTTGTCCGGAAATTCGGGGGCATGCTCCCGAAACCATGATTCATTGACAAGCGCCGCCCGCACTCCTGCCCCCAATGCTCCCAACACGAAGTCATGCCCATCGAAACGTTCTCCGGCCAACGCGACAAAGAGACTGCCGTGAGGTGTAGTACGCGAGTCGGTCGATATCTCCGTGATCGTCTCCGTAGCTCGCTCACGGAGAGATGATGTGGGGGCATATTGGGAGCAAGGCATGTTCCCAATATGGAGCTCGCCGCCGGAAGCGTCTGCTGTTTCCGCAAGAGAGATAGGACGGATCATGCTGTTATCCGAACGGAATCGTCAAAACGGGCTTCGAGTATTTCACGGGCTACCACCCGGTCGTCAAAATCGATTTTCGTGACGCCGAGAATCTGATACGTCTCGTGCCCTTTGCCAGCGATAAGCACGGTGTCACCGGGACGGGCGATATCCAGCGCTTCCGCGATGGCGGTGCGACGGTCTACGATCGCCTGATGACGGACACCGGCTGGCACGCCTTCTAGGATATTTTTTAGAATTTCCATCGGCGGTTCCGTACGAGGATTGTCCGACGTGACGATCACGATGTCCGCGATATCCGAGGCGATGCGTCCCATCTGAGGGCGTTTGCCTCGATCCCGGTCTCCACCACAGCCAAAAACGACGACAAGTCGCCCCGTCGTCCATTCGCGCGCTGAGGACAACACCGCGCCCAGTGCGTCGGGGGTATGAGCGTAATCTACCAGCACGGCAAACGGTTGGCCGCACGATACCCGCTCCATTCGGCCCGGTACGGAGACGTTTGTCATGGCGTTTTGCAAAAGGTCCATCGGGATGCCGAGCGATAAGACGGTTCCGATGGCGGCAGCGGCGTTGTAGACGTTGAATCGGCCGGTAAGCGGGAGTGACACATCCATGCGGGTGTCGTTGAAGCAAGCGGTAAACCCAACGCCGGCAGGGGAAAGACGAAACGGCTCCTCCAGTCGAAGATCGGTCTTTGCACCCATGCCGTATACGATACGGCTGCCGGTCCACCCTTTGGTGATGACGTTGGCCAAAGGATCGTCGCCGTTTATAACTGCGGTTCCGCCTGCGGCCATGCGCTCGGTAAACAGACGCCGTTTGGCCCCTACATAGGCGTCGAGCGTCGTATGAAAATCGAGGTGGTCGCGTGTCAGGTTGGTAAAAACCCCGACTTCGAAAAAGAGTGTCTCCAAACGGTTTAGCGCAAGTCCGTGTGAAGAAACCTCCATGACCGCAAACTGTCCCCCCCGGTCGGCCATGTCTTTCATAAGCGACTGAAGCGCCATCGGGTAGGGGGTGGTATGCGTTTGGGGACCGGAAACTGGCGCTCCGTCAAAACGATTTCCGGTCGTGCCGATCAGTCCGCATCGGTATCCTGCGGCCCGAAACATCGCATCTATCAAATAGGTCGTGGTGGTCTTTCCGTTGGTTCCCGTTACACCTACAAATCTAAGCCGTTGTGCCGGATAGCCGAAAAAGGAGGCGGCAAGACGGGCAAACGCTGCTCCCGTATCCGGAACATGGATAGCGGTAATGTCGGGCGCGTCACCGTGTTCGACGACGACGGCTACGGCCCCGTTTGCAACGGCAGCGTCTACAAAGAGATGGCCGTCGTTTCCGGAGGGTTCTCTCAGCGCGACGAACATATCGCCGGGACGCACGGCGCGCGAATCGTGGGTAATAAAACGGATGTCCCGGTCAAACGAGCCGTTGACGGTTTTTTGGGGTAGCGCTTCGAGCAAGGTCTCCATGCGCATGGAGCAAAGCCTCACAGACGGCTGTCCGGCGGTTTGGTCGAGGAAGCGGGGGACTCGAAGGGACGACATTCCAGCCGGCTTGTCACGCCCGGCAAAACCGGACGACCGGGCTCCGGGGTTTGGCGTACCACCCGTCCTGTTCCTGCACTGGTAAAGGGAATCCCTTCGGCGGCAAGTCGGCCGATCGCTTCACGCAGACTCAGTCCGATGACCGTAGGCATACGCGGACCGATGGGGAGATTTTGTCCGAGAAGGTCGAGGTCTTCGAGTGGAATCGCTTCCTGCGAATGCGCATCTTCGACACGGACCGAGTCGGTCACTGCCGAATCTACGGGGGCGTACAAGGCGCCAGCACCGATGATTTCCTTGAGTTTGGCCAGATACATGGGCGTACCGTCTTCGGTTTTGGGTAGAGGAATATCGTGTACCGGCCCGTCGGGCAGGTGCATGATGCCTTCCACGAGTTTTCGGAACGCGGGTGCCGCCACCGTGCCGCCGTAGTACCCGTCGGCCTTGGGTTCGTCGATCATGACAAGGGCGACGACTTGCGGGTTTTCGGCGGGAAACATGCCGACAAAAGAGGATCGGTAGTTTTTGGTATAACCGGGGCCGTCTGTCCGTGCCTTCCACGCGGTTCCGGTCTTTCCGGCCGCCTTGTAGGGGGAGATGGCAGCATTTTTTCCGGTTCCGTTGTCTACCACACCGGTCAGTATGTCTCGCATCAGCGCTGCAGTTTCGGATTTCATCACTTGGCGGATCGCCTTTGGTTCCAGCGGGGTGAATGCGCCTTCAGGGGAAACGGTCGCACGGACGATGCGTGGTTCCATCAAATAACCGCCGTTGGCGATAGCACCGTATGCAGAAAGAAGCTGAAGACCGGTTACGGAAATCCCGTATCCTATGGCCATGGTCGGCAATGTGGAGTTGGACCAGCGCGACGGGTTGAGCAGAAAACCTTTGGCTTCGCCGGGAAGTTCCACACCCGTTTTCATGCCAAAGCCGAAGCGGCGCACATAATCGAAAAACGCCTCGCCGCCGACGGCCTGCGCCAATTTGATCGTGCCTACATTGCTCGAATGTTCGATCACCTGACGCAACGACAACGTGCCGAACTTCTCGTGATCCGTTATGGTGTGCGTGCCGAAGCTGATACGTCCGCCGTTGGTACCGATCATGTCCGCCGAGGAAAACTGTCGGGTGTCGAGAGCGGCGGTGGCCGCGACCAACTTGAAAGTGGAACCGGGTTCGTAGGTATCTACGAGCGGACGCATTTTCTGCGCGTCCATGGCGTACTCGTTAGGATGATTGGGGTCGAACAGCGGCTCGCTTGCCATAGCCAGGATTTCACCGGTTCGAGGCTCCATGACGATGATCATTCCGCCAAGCGCCTTATGTTTTTCTACGGTCTCGTGAAGCACCTTTTCCGCAAGTGCCTGAGAGGCCGCGTCTATGGTAAGCACAACGTCCTGCCCCCGAATACCGGGACGGTGTTTTTCTTCGACTTGGTCGTAGGCTTTTCCTCGTCCGTCCACCAGCACGACCGAGGCGCCCGTCTCTCCGTTCAGTCGCTTGTCGTTACTCAGTTCGAACCCCGCTTTGCCGATCCCGTCTGCCGAAAAACCGACTACCTGGCCCCCGACTTCTCCAAACGGATAGCGCCGTTTGGTCTCCACGTCGATTTGGATATACGATTTGAGCCATTCGTACTCGGAGAGGTTTTTGATTTTTGCGGCGGTTTCCAGATTGACACGGCGGGCCAGATAGGTAAATTTCGTCGATTTTCGCACCCGGTCGATCACCTTGTTTGGATCCTGACCGGTCATTTCCGCCACCGTACGGATAAACGACAGAGTTTTAGCATTATCGACCGGAATGCTCAAAAATCGGCGAACGCCAAACGATTCTACGTTTACGTCGAGCGCGAGGATGGAAAAATTGCGGTCCATAATGCGTCCACGATCCGGAGTTTCGGCGACGGCTCGGCTATGTTGACCCTGCGCTTTTCGGAGATAGTGTGCCCGGTCGTATATCTGCACAAAGACAAGGCGCACGACAAGACAGAGTGAGAAGGCAAGACTCAGGAAGGCAAGCAGGAAAAGTCGAGAGACGGTTCCAGCCGGGGCGGCCTGACCGGAACTCCGAAATTGTACATGGTGTCCGATCGCTTCCGCGCGCGCGGTTACGAAGGACTTTCTTACTTTCCAGTATGTGACCAGCCGCTTCATTCGGGTTTCCGGATCGGGCCGTGAAGAGAATCGAACCCGAGGCCATAGGGTTACAAAACTTCGATCGTTGGAAAAGGATCGTGTAGCGTTGCCTCCGTCACGGGTTTCCCGACGGGGCAAGCGGAACCGATGCCACTGGGTTGATGTGGGTACGCGCAGACGGAAGGGATAGTGCCGTCCGTTCGGACGCGGTCGCAGAGGCAACGGGGGCAGGCGTTTCGGAGATGGCAACGACCTGACCGACCATGGGGTATTCGAGACGTAAAGTATTCATGGCAACGGGAGCGATTTCGTCCTGCCCCGACTGCCGGTTGATTTCTACAATCAGATGGGCGTTTTCCCGGAAGAGTTCTTTTTTGCGTTGTTCGAGCAAAAAGATATCTCGTTTTAAATCATACATTTGAACGACCTGTCCCAAATAGCCGAGCGTCAGCCCGACCATTACGGCAACTCCACCGACGGCGACCGTCACTCTGTTGACGCCGGAATGTTGGATGCGAATTTTACGGATAGGTCTCATGCGCCACTCCTGAGATCGGGCAGTCGCTCCGCGGCCCGGAGTCTGGCACTCCGGGAACGCGAATTGAGTTGAATTTCTTTTTCATCGGGTACTGCGGGTCGCCGGACGACGGAACGGATGGCCGGGGAACGTTTGCAGAGACATACCGGCCATTCCGGCGGACAGATACAACCTTTTTCGAGTTTCTGAAACGTCTGCTTGACGATGCGATCTTCAAGCGAGTGATAGGCGATGACGGCGATACGCCCGCTGGGTTTCAACCGGAAGATCAGGGTCGGCAGGGCGGCTTCGAGCGTGTCCAGTTCTTCGTTGACGGCGATCCGAAGCGCCTGAAACACCCGTGAGCAACTTTTGATAGCATCCCGGCCTCTGACAACGGATCGTACAAGAGAGGCCAGTTGACCGGTGGTTTCGACCGGATGGCGCTGTCGGGTCTCCAAGATTACCCGAACAATGGGTTTGACCATCCGCTCTTCGCCAAATTGTGAGATGATCCGAATCAGTTTTTCGCGTGGGGCGTGGTTGACCAGATCACTCGCCGTGACAATCAAGTTGCGGTCCATGCGCATATCGAGCGGACCGTCGTGTGTAAAGCTGAATCCCCTGCCCGGTGCGTCGATTTGATAGGAGGAGACACCCAGATCAAGCAGGATGCCATCCACGTTTTCGATACCGTTTGTGTCGAGCAACTCCGGGATGTCGAGAAAGTTGCCATAATGCAACATGAGCCGTTCAGTGTTCGGTAGTCTATGCCGGACCGCGTCAAGCGCCTCTTTGTCTCTGTCGATACCGAACAGGCGCCCTGCCGGATTTAGTCGCTCTGCCAAGGCGGCGGCGTGTCCGCCACCGCCTATCGTGCCGTCTACATATACACCGCCGGGGTCTTGGACAAGCAGATCAGCGACGGTTTGGGCGAGAACGGGAACATGCCGGAAAGAAACGGGTTCCAGGACCGGCGTATTCACAGCAACACGGTTTCGGCTATTTCTTCGAACGTTTTCCCAGAAGCTTCCAGATACATCTTGTAGGTGGAGGGGTTCCATATTTCAAAATGATTTATCGCGCCTACGAAAAGTGCATCGGTCGTTATGGCCGCTTTTTCGAGCAAAGACTTGGGAACGGGTATTCTTCCTTGTGCGTCCAGCGAAAGTCCGACGGCGTGAGACGCCATTTGACGCACAAACAAACGATTGTTTTGCTGGGTAAACGAAAGCGCCGAAAGCCGCTCCTCGACTTGTTGCCATCCTTCATCCGAAAACCCGTATAGACAGCCATCCAGTCCGAGGGTGAGAATCAGCGCATCTTCGGTATCGTGCCTAAGATGTTTCCGGAACCGAGCCGGAATACTGACCCGTCCTTTGTGATCCATCGCGTGGAAATAAGAACCCAAAAATTTCGCCATCTCAATCCCTACGCGGCTAATATGGTAGAGCCAATTTTTAAGGTAGACGTAGAAGAATACTACTCAACTGTTTGGTACTTCACCACTTCCCCCCACTTTTACCCACAATATTACGGTCGAAAACGGTTTTGTCAATAGAAAAAGTAAGTTATAGCGATCAAATTCACCTATGTATGAAGGAATCACTGTAAGGCAAAGCCTCCCAATAGGATAGGTGAATATACGCTGTATATGGTCAAGTATACCATATACAGTGTTTTTTCAAAGCGTAGACACAATATATTGTGTTGCCTAAAGAAAACAAGGAAAAATCACATTTCAAACCGGTTTTTTTGCAGACGCGTGGTATCCGCGTCTGCAAAAGAGAAAATAGACGAAAGTCTTTGGAGGAAAAGAGACTACAGGCGGTATTTCAAGGGATAGGGGCAAGAAGGGAGGCTATGCGGGTGCGTTTCCTGCTCTACTCAATTCCATGGAGCGCTTTGTCGCGGTTTCCACCGCGCTGATCAGCATACTTCTGAGTCCTTTGGTCTCCAGTTCGTGAACCGCTGCGATCGTGGTTCCGCCCGGTGTCATGACCTGATCACGCAACACCGCCGGGTGGACACCCGTTTCCTGATAAAGCCGGGCCGCGCCGAGAACGGTCTGTGCCGCCAGACTGAGCGAGATGTCACGGGGAAGCCCCATCTTGACACCGCCATCCGAAAGCGCTTCGATGACCATGTAAATATAGGCGGGACCGCTTCCGCTCAGCCCTGTCACCGCATCCATGAGTTCCTCGCGCACCAGCACCACCCGCCCGACCGCTTCGAAAATCTGCTGCGCCATGTTCTTGTGCTGGTCCGTCGCATACTGTCCCAGACAGATGGCGGCAGCGCCCTCATCCACCAGTGCCGCGATATTTGGCATGACCCGGATGACGGGATTGTGCTGGGCGATACAGGTGTTGATAAACGATGTAGGAACACCCGCCGCAATGGAAATGATCAGTTGATGCGGCGACAGATGCGGAGCGATGTCGGTCAGTACGCGCCCTATCGTTTGCGGTTTGACACAAAGGATAATGATGTCTTTGCCGGGGACGGCTTCGGCGTTGTCCCTGGTGCTGTGAACACCCCAACGTCCGGCAAGGTCGGCCAGATGCTCCGGACGCTGATCGGTCACGGTGATCGCCTCGGCAGGGGCGAGATCCGCCTTTCGGATGCCGCCGAGCAACGCACTGCCCATATTGCCTACCCCCAGAATAAGCAACTTCTTGTCGCGTATCATAAATCTTGCCTTTCGAGAAAAGCCGGGCAGTCCTCTATCCGGCGATCACCGCAGCCACCACCCGATCTCTGCGGCTGTAATCCCGCACGATTGTAATGTTTTGATATACGGCCGCGTCTTCCAGTATTTTTTTGACCGACTCGGCTTGGTCGTATCCGATTTCCAACGCCAGCATACCTCCGGGTTTGAGAAATGTCGGCGCACCAGCGACGATTTCCCTGAGCACGTCCAACCCGTCTTCTCCGCCGTCGAGCGCCAACCGTGGTTCATGCGCTCGGATTTCGACCGGCAGCGTTTCTATGTCCGCCGTGCGGATATACGGGGGATTCGACACGATGACATCGCATCCGCCATGAAGGGACGCCGTAGCGAGCGGTCCGCAGCTTCCCCCTTGAAAAAACCGTACGCGGTCTTCGAGCCGTAACGCCGATGCATTGTGTTGCGCACTGCCAAGTGCCTCCGGGGAAAGATCGATGGCATACACGCATGCATCGGGGACTTCATGCGCCAGCGTCAATGCGATCGTCCCGCACCCGACCCCGATATCCACGATGACCGGTGGCCCTGCCGTCTCGGAAAAAGACGCGAAAAGGTCCAGTTGCAACCCCGACGGCAAAGCCTTCGATACGGAGCGACGCTCCTTCAAAAAACCCAGAACGTGTTCCACCAAAATCTCGGTTTCCGGACGCGGAATAAGCACCGAAGAATCGACCGAAAAAGTCAGACCGTAAAACTCGGTCCGACCGAGGATATACTGAAGCGGCTCTCCGGATACGCGTCGTTTCAGATATCCGGCAAGCGTTTCTTTTTCTTTAGGGTCAAACGGACGATCGAAGTCAAGGTAAAGATTTATTCTGCTGAGGTTTAGTACTTTTCCTGCAAGGAGTTCCGCATTCAAGCGATCCTGTTCGATACCCGCTTTTCGGAGATATTCGGTGGCCCGACGAATCGCGTCTAAGGTCGTTATCGGAGAGAGGGCGGCCACGTTCATACGGTGGGGGTCAGGGGATCGGTGTTTATCGGCTATGATGAAAGCCCCGTAGCAGGCGGCGGGGATCCGCCGTTTCAGGAGGAAACAGGTTCTCTTTCTGCTATACGGTCTATTTTTTCCGCTTGTTCGGCCTGAGCCAGCGCTTCCGCGATTTCGTCGATCTCCCCCTGCATGATCTGCTCGATACGGTGTATCGTCAGACCGATACGGTGATCGGTCACTCTCCCCTGCGGAAAATTATACGTACGGATTTTTTCACTTCGGTCGCCAGACCGTACCTGCGACCGCCGCATATCCGACAGCCGTGCCTCCTGCTCTTGACGGGCCATGTCGAACAGTCGGGCACGCAGGACTTTGAGCGCTTTTGCCTTGTTTTTATGCTGAGACTTCTCGTCCTGACACGTCACGATCAATCCGCTCGGACGGTGTGTAATCCGAACCGCCGAGTCGGTCGTGTTGACGCTCTGTCCGCCAGGACCGGTAGAACGGTATACATCGATTTCCAAGTCTTTGGGGTCGATAAAAACTTCTACGTCTTCCGCTTCGGGGAGGATGACCACCGAGGCCGCAGAGGTGTGGATACGGCCCTGGGTTTCGGTCTGAGGTACGCGTTGCACCCGATGAACGCCGCTTTCGTGTTTGAGACGCCCGTAGACGTCACGGCCTTCTATCTGAAAGATGATTTCTTTGAATCCTCCGCGTTCCGCCGGAGCCGAGTTCATCACTTCGGCGCGCCAGCCTTTGAGTTCGGCATAGCGGGTATACATCCGGTACAAATCGCCGGCAAAAATACCGGCTTCGTCACCGCCGGTTCCAGCGCGAATTTCACAGATGACATTGCGGGTGTCTTCCGGATCGCGGGGGACCAGCAGTGCGATAAGCTCTTTTTCGACGCGCTCACGTTCCCCGGCCAGTTCTTCCAACTCCGCCTCGGCCAGCGCGCTCAGTTCCGTATCGTCGGCATCGTCCTGAAGAACGAGCTGGGCCGATTCGATATCGTCCAGCACCTTGCGATACGCCCGAATTCGGTGCATGACCGGAGTCAGTTCATGGTATTCTCTACCAAGATCGCGGAGTTTTTCCTGATCGGAGGTAACGGATGGATCGGCCAGCAGACGATCCAGTTCGGCATATCGCTGCTCGGTTGGAATGAGGCGTTCAAGAAACATGCGGGGAGCCTGCCGAGATAGGCAAATCGGGCCGAGCGGTCAACGTTAGTTTTGTTTACGTCCGTATCTCTGATTGAAACGTTCCACACGGCCTGCCGTGTCGATGATTTTCTGGCGACCGGTATAAAATGGGTGACAGGCGGAGCATATTTCCACATGGATCGCCTGTACCGTAGTGCGCGTTTCAAAGGTGTTGCCGCAGGCACAAACTACCTGCACGGTATGATAGTCGGGATGAATGTCGGCTTTCATCGTTTTTTCTCCTCGAACGGAAGTCTGCGGATACGCCGGACAAAAGCACGCTTACGCGCGCGACAAATTATTAAGATAACCGTCCTATCGGTCCGTGTCAAGCATCTTTTCCCATAGGTCCGCTAAAGAAAAGTGTGGCGTTGTGTCGTCTTTTGATCGCATTTTAGCGTCTGCTCGAAAATCCATATTTGCCCTTTCCGCCCTACAAAAGGAGTCTTCGATGGATCGGATTCGCACGTTGATACTGTCAGGGGCCAACAATCACGATTGGCGGCGCTCGACGCCTTTTTTGTGGCTTTTGCTTCAGGAAAGCGGAAGATTCGAGACCGACGTAACACTCGATCCTTCCCAAACGCTTGCCGATGCCTCCGAGCTGTCGGCGTACCAACTTATCGTATCCGATTATAACGGGCCGGCGTGGAGCGAACCGTCTCAGAAGTGTTTCGAGACAGCCATCCGGTCGGGAGTCGGGCTGACGGTGCTTCATGCGGCGGACAACGCATTCGACGGGTGGAGCGCGTACGAACGCATGGTGGGCCTGCTCTGGCGCGAGGGAACCGGTCATGGTCGTTTTCACGAGTTTCCCGTCACCATAACCGACCCCGACCATCCGATCACAAAAGGCATGAGCGGGTTTCGCACCACCGACGAACTCTATCACCGACTGGCCCATTTGCATGACGTACCCTACCAAACGCTTGCCACCGGATTTTCGTCGGTCGAAAGCGGCGGAACCGGACGTGAAGAGCCGGTTATGGTCGTTACCCGCTATGGAGAAGGTCGAATCTATCATCATGTATTAGGACATGTATGGTCGGGGGCGGGGGGTATGATCGCCTTTGAAAACGAAGGTTTCAAAACCGGGTTTCTACGCGGGTGCGAATGGGCGGCTACGGGTGGGGTCGCCGACTGACGAAAATGGCGCAAGGAAAGGCGGGATATATGTTTCGTGTAGGCATCATCGGCATCGGCAGCATATCCGAAGGATACGGGACGCCGGAAGATCCGTATGCATACTGTCACACCGGCGGTATTCTGTACAGCGATCGGGTGCGGCTGACCGCAGTAGCCGATCTGGCTCCGGAGCGCCGCGAGCGGTTCCGCGTGAAATGGGGGCATTGCTTTCCGGATTTGAAGTACTACGACAGCGCGGCGGCCATGCTTTCCGGCGAGTCTCTCCACATCGTGGCGGTGTGCGTCCGAGGACCGCATCATTTTTCGGTGATGATGGAGACGCTGGCCGCAGGACCACGTGCCGTATTTCTGGAAAAACCGCCTACGTGTTCGCTTGCCGAGATGGATACCATGATGGCGGCCGCGCGGGTAAAAAACATTCCCGTTACGGTATCCTATTCCCGTCACTGGGCGCCCCATGTGCTGCGTCTTCAACAGTTGGTCCGGGATGAGGGGCTGATCGGCGAAGTGCATACCGTGATAGGCTATGTCGGCGGCTCGGTACTCTCGTTTGCCAGTCACACGACGGACCTTATCTGCCAGTTTGCCGGTTATTGTCCGGAGTGGGCGGTTGCGCAAGGACGATACACAGACGTCGGCAACGTGCCGGAGAGCTACGAACCGGAGCCGTCCTTAAACGGCGCGATCATCGGGTTTCGAAACGGCGTAACGGGACTTCATGTGGGGGCCGACACCCAGTTCGGCGGATTTTACTGCGAAGCGATCGGAACGGAGGGCGGTGTTCGGGCCGGGCTTTATCTGCCGGCGGCGGCGTGGGATCAAAAAAAACAACCGATCAATCTGAACCGCTACGGAATGCCCGTCAACCAAAGCGTTTTTACCGTAGCATACGGTCAAATCGCCGATTATCTGGAAGGCGGACCACTCCCGCACTGCACCGACGCCGATTTCGTCGCGGTTCACGAAACCGGGTTTGCCATCATAGAAAGTCTGCGATCGGGAAAACGCGAGTCGATTCCGGTCTCCGACCGTACCCGAAAGGTGTTTGCCAACGGCTGAGTACCTGTACAAAAAGCGATTCCATCCCGCTTTTTGCTTGCCTACACGTTCCAAAATCGACGAGAGAACAGCAGGATAAAGTAGTTGCAAAACAGCCATCGGGTCGCTATATTAAATACTTTTAAGTTTGAAGGATAAAAGGTGAAACGACGGCCGTTTGCCGGTCCATTCAAGAAGGAGTTCGTATCCCTTATGGCGTTGATGCAATCCCTCAGAGATAAAACGCATGTCGTCATGATCGTTCTTGTGGTCGCGTTTATCGGGTTGATCGGTTTGGAGTGGGGGGCCGACATCACTGGGCGTGGGGCAGGCGCAGGCGATACGGTCGGTTCGGTCAACGGTGTCAAGGTCTCCTATCAGGAAATCCGTGCCGAATACGACCAGTTGCGGCAACTGGAAAGCGAAAGACGCGGCGGTAGCCTCGACGAGATGCGCGAACGGCAATTGCTCGACGAAATATGGAACCGGAGAGTCGAGTTTTTGCTGATCAAAGAACAGATCGAGAAACGAGGCATCAAGGTTACGGACGGCGAATTGATCGAAGCCATCCGCATGACCCCCCCCGAGTTTTTGAAGACTCAAGAGATATTTCAGACCGAAGGCCGCTTCGATCAGGCCAAGTATCTGCAAGTGCTCAACAACCCGAACGTCCAAGGTCTCGAAGTCATCGAAGAACAATACCGGACCTTGCTTCCGAGCCAGAAAGTCGTGGACCGGCTGAACGGCATTGTGCGCGTGACCGAGCAGGAGGTCCGCCGGGCCTTTTTGGATCAGAACGAGAATGTGTCCGTCAAATATCTCTTTTTTGATCCCAACGGTTTTTCCGGTGACCCGGTAGCCGTTTCCGAGCAGGAAATCCGCGCCTATTACGACAAAAACAAGACCGAATTCGAACAAGACAAGCGTATCCGTCTCGAATATGCGATGCTTGCCAAAAGACCGAGCGCGGCGGATTCGCTCCGGGTGCAGCGACAGGTAGAAGATTTGCATCAGCTGCTTATCGGTGGGGCCGACTTTGAAAAACTTGCCCGCAGTTTTTCGGAGGATCCGTCAAACGCCTCGCGGGGTGGCGATCTTGGTTTTTTCAAGCGAGGCGACATGGTAGCGCCGTTTGAAGCCGCCGCCTTCGGTACGGAGCCGGGACAGGTCGCCGCGCCGGTGCAAACCCAGTTTGGATGGCATATCGTAAAGGTCGAGGAGAAAAAGACCGAAAACGACGAAGAGCAGGTCCGGGCCCGCCATATTCTTTTAAAAACGGCGATTGGACAGGAAACGCTCAGCGGTCTCAGAAAAAAGGCGCAAAGCCTGCTCGATAAGGCCCGGGATACTGGTTTTCAGGAGGCCGCCAAGTCGGTTCCGGAGGCTTCGATAGAAAATACGGGCTATTTTGCGGAACGGACCGATGGGTTTATGCCCCGTCTTGGCTATGTAATGGGAGCTGGGTCGTTTGCCGCAAGCGCCGCACCGGGCGACTACAGCGAAGTATTCGAAAACGACAACGCTTTCTACGTGCTTAGGCTGGTAGACCGAAAGGAAAAGGGCGTACAGGAACTGGCGGAGGTCAAAACCGTTATCGAGTCGCAGTTGACCCGCGAAAAACGTATGGAAAAAGCCAGAATGGAAGGCGAGCGGGTCAAAACCCTTATGGGAAGCGGCAGTTTGGACAATCTGCCCGTCTCGGAAGCCGCGAAGGTCGTTACGTTGGAACCATTCGCGCGTCAGGGTTTTATCCCTGGAGTCGGTCAGGATGTGGTCTTTGCTTCCGCCGCGCTCAAACTGTCGTCCGGACAGGTGAGTGGGTTGGTCAAAGGAGAGCGCGGCTACTATCTGATTCAGGCGATCGACCGTATCCCGGCGGATGAGGCGGCTTATGCGGCACAGAAGACATCCATCCGCGACAATCTCATGCTGCAAAAACAGAATCAGTTGTATACCGATTGGGTTGCGGAATTGCGCGAAAAAGCGGTCATCGAAAACAACATGGGTAAGTTTTTTGTATACTGAGCGTTGTGCCGGTCAGTCGCCCGCGTTTACCTTGTTGCGGATATCAGCGATGATCGCCTGAGCCGTGCGGCGGGTTTCGCGTTTTTTCTCGATCAGGTTTTCGCGGGTAAGTCCTTCGGCTTTGTATTGTATGTGAAACCGAAGACACTGCGATGTGCCGGAGGGACGCACGGTCAGATAGCTCCACCGCGCGCTGTCAAAATAAAACCGGATGCCTTCGTCCGGAAAATCGGGCCAGCGGTGTGCTTCGGCATATTTGCCGGTCACGAAGATTTCGGCGTCCAACACCGGCACACTACCCAACACAAGCGGTCGGCCGTCTTGCACGGCCCGGCAGAGTTCCACCGTTTTTCTCAGCACTTCGATCTTGGCGGTCCATCCCTCCAGCCCTTTGTATTCCCCCCACTTGGGCGCCGGTTCGTATCCGGTGACAAAGTAGCCGATATCCGGATCGAGATAGATATATTCGTCCAGCAGACCGTACAGGGTGGTTCCCTTGGATTTTGCATAGGCGGCGACTTCGGCAAGCAGGATGGCCGCCAGCACGCCGTCTTTGTCGCGCACGTGTCCGCCCTCGCCCATTGCCGTGGGGGTCGGCGGCGGACCGCCGAGTATGCTGAATCCGTTGCTCTGCTCCAGACATGCCGCATTGATCGAACGCGGTTTTCCCTGCATACCGATAAGGTCGAATACGATATCACGGTGCTCGGGGGCCGACAGGTCTTTCCCGGCCCAGACCTTCTGTACCGCGTTGGCGATCATCCCGAACCCCACCCATGTTTTTATGACGCCGACACCGTATTTCTGCGCCAACCGGACCAGGGCATCGGTCGTGATATGCGACAGCACGATAAACTTTTTGTCTGCATCGGGCAGGTTTCCGCCGTTTTGTTTGCTCTCCTTGAGAAATCGGTACCACAGCAAAAGCGTCCATGCATCGTCGGCGTCAAGTAGCCGATAAGAACGTCCGTCAAAAATGTGACGCTGGTTTTCAGGGATTTTGACGACCAGACCGGCGCGGTCCGCGTCCGGATCGGTTCCGATCAGGATATCCTGTGTTTCGAAGACCGTCTCGCCGTGTTCGGACAAAAAGGCGTTGACGGCGATTTCGGCGGCGGCGGCGTCTCCGGGGTCGGGTTGTTGTTCCGGATCGTCCTGAAAGGCTGGAAACAGACCGTTCAGGTCGTTGAGGCCAAGCGCGGTGACGATTTTTACGTCGCTAAATCCGAAGTCGCCCAAGAGCCGAGGGACCGCTTTACGGCCTGCGCCGTGATATGCACAGTATCCGATGCGCACATGGTCTGCCCATGTCCGTAACAGATCGGGGTCCATAATAAACCGTTTGATCTGATCTATATGGAACTGATGGATGTTCATAAGCGGGCGACCAAAATATTCTGCGTCGGGCAAGGGCGTTTCGCCCCCCAGAAAGACGAGTCGATTTTGGGGATTTAGCGGATCGTCGGGCGCGGCAGGGTCGAACGCCGCTTGATCCAGTTCGATAAGTCGGATATCGGCGGTGGTCATCCGACGGATATAGTCGTTGTAGATCACTTTGCGTACGGACGGTTCGAACTGAGAACCGGTTCCCGCCGAGAGTTTGTAGCCGTTGTAGCGGCGGTCGTTATGGCTGGCCGAGACGAGTATGCCCATGTCCGCGTGAAGATACGGAATGGCAAAGGTCATTTCCGGGTAGGGGCAGGCTTCGTCAAAAAGAAAGACTTTAAGCCCTTCGGCCAAAAACAGCCGGGCAATGAGCCGGGCAAAGGCCTGACCTTGGACGCGGCTGTCGAAACCGATAACGATGCTTTTGAATCCGTGTTCGGCGGCGTATCGTGCTACACCGGCGGATTTGAGCAGAAGAACGACGTTGTTGAGGGTATTGGGGCCTTTGAGGATACGTGCGTCGATGCCGTCTGTTTGTAGGCGCTGGAGTTCGGCGTCGGTCATGGCGGCTTTGCCGCGTATGCCGGCGGTTCCGAAGGCAATTTCATCGACAAACACTTCGGTGAGAACGGCCCAGCGGCGTTCGCGCACGGCGTCGCGGATGCCGTCTTTGAGACGGGGCGACAGAACATCGATACGGGGATCGCCAAGCCATGTCGACAGGTTGGCGACCACGTTGGCACGTGCTTTGCCTGCCAACCCTTCGTCTATGGTGCCGGTGCGGCACTGCTCATCAAGGTAGGCGGAAATGCCCGCTTGCGCCTCCTCGATGAGCGTCCGGTCGTTTGGCATGGGATCAGGCGTCGGCGATGTGGACCTGTGTGCGGTTTTTGCCGGAGCGCCGGAAACGGACGACTCCGTCGGTCAGGGCAAACAGCGTGTCGTCTTTACCGCGCCCTACATTGTCGCCGGGCAGGATTTTCGTGCCGCGCTGTCGGACAAGAATGCTACCCGCGCTGACATGCGTGCCGTCGCCTTCTTTTACACCGAGAAACTTGGGGTTGCTGTCGCGTCCGTTGCGTGAACTACCTACACCTTTTTTGTGTGCCATCGTCGGGTTCTCCTGTTCTACCTCGGTAAACAACAGTGACAATATGAGAAACGTTTTTCCATTCTTCCCATCCTTGCCGCAGGACAAACGGTTTGGGCAGGCTTAGAACGGGTCAGTTTGCGGCGGTCGGGTTGTAGTGGATACCATTGATCTTGAGCGCCGTAAAATCCTGACGGTGACCTCTTTTGCGGCGATACCCCTTGCGGCGTTTCATTTTGAAAATGAGAATCTTGGGGTGGCGGCCCTGCTCGGTAACCTCTGCCGTCACCGAAGCGCCGGAGACCGTAGGCGCGCCTACGACGGCATTTCCACCGCCCAACAGCAGCACTTCGGTGAGGGTGATCTCGGTTCCCACTTCGGCTTCCAGCTTGGCCACCTTGATCGTGTCGCCTTCATTGACCCGAAATTGCTGATTTCCGGAACGAACGACTGCGTACATGACTTTGCTCCTTGAAATTACGGCCTATTTGAACTCGTCCGTGATGTCTACGTTTTTTCGAGTGGAGATAAAACGAAACTCCTCTACGTGAACAAAAGGGTCTTCTTCGATTTCTATGTCCAAATGATACTCATCCTTGAGTGCCGCCAGTTTTTCTTTTCCGTTTTCATAGAGGGTGAGCGCGACGGTCGGGTGTGTTTTGAGTTTGAGATGACGTTCTTTGAGTTGTCCCTTGGCACGTTTGAGCCATCTTCCGATCTGGGTAACTACGGTGGTTCTCGACATGATGCGACCAGTGCCGTCACAGGTGGGGCACGCCTCGCTAAAGGTAAACAACAGGCTGGGACGGATACGCTGACGGGTCATTTCGATCAGTCCGAATTCGCTGATTTCGGACATGCGTGTTCGGGATCGGTCGCGTTTGAGCGCGTTTTGAAGTTCCTGATAGACCTGTTTGCGGTGTCCCCGGTCATCCATGTCGATAAAATCGATGACGATGATCCCGCCGATGTCTCGCAGACGTAGTTGGCGGGCGATTTCGGCGCAGGCTTCCATGTTGGTCTGAAAGGCGGTATCCTCGTGGTCGTGCGCGCCGGCGTAGCGTCCGGAGTTTACGTCTATGGTTACCAATGCTTCGGTGTGGTCGATGACGATATAGCCGCCGTGTTTGAGCCACACTTTCCGGTGTAATGCTTTTAAGATTTCGTTTTCTATTCCGTAAGCATCGAATATAGGGGCCGTGCCGTCGTATAAATGCACTCGGGAACGAAGCGGCGGCGCAATGTTTTTCAGATAGGTCATCGTCTCCCGGTAGATGTCGCGCGAATCCATGACCACACTGTCCACGTCCGGCGTAAACAAATCACGGATAATGGTCAGCGTAATCTCCATGTCCTTGTGGATAAGCGCCGGCGACCGAACGCGCTTGCCCAGGGTCTCAATCTGTTTCCAGAGCATCGTTAACATCTTGAGGTCCGCCTGAAACTCGGTCTCGCTTTTGCCCAACGCGGCGGTTCGGACGATGATGCCCACCCCTTCGGGTTTGAGCGTCTTGGCCAGATCCCGCAGACGCCGTTTTTCCTGCCACTCCTCGATACGGCGCGATACCCCTACATAATTCTCGTTAGGGACCAGTACGAGAAAACGTCCCGGTAGCGATATCTGCGACGTGACCCTCGGACCTTTGGTGCCGATCGACTCCTTGGTGATCTGGACCAGCAGTTCTTGACCCTCTTTTACTACATCCTGAATCAGCCGATCCCGATCCCGTCCTCTTCCACCGCCGTTGGACGGCGTCTCGTCATCACCAAAATCCACCCCTTCCGAGGCGTTTACGTCGGAAGCGTGCAAAAAAGCGGACTTGTCCATCCCGATGTCTACAAACGCCGCCTGAATACCCGGCAAAACCGCTGTGACCGTCCCTTTGCAGATATTGCCTACGATACGCTCGTTTTCAAGACGCTCGACCAGCAATTCTACAAGATGATTGTCTTCGAGAATGGCGACACGAGTCTCATGCAGCGCTGCTTCTACGATGATATCTTTTCTCAAGGATCATGACTTTCGGACACTTGGTTTACATGTTTTTCTTGGACGCCAAAGCATTAGAATATACATAACGGAGTTGCTTCTGTCAAGCGCCGTTCTTTGGGGCAATAAGATACCGACGGTAGTACGAATACAACAGAAAGGTCATGGGAAGCGCGATGATCAGACCCAAAAGCCCCAGCAATTTACCCCATATCGACACCGAAAGCAGGATGACCACCGGATTGAACCCGGTGACTTTGCCCATGATCCGGGGAGTCAGCACCATATCCTGAATAAGCTGGGCGACACCAAAAACCACCGCTATGCGAAAAAGCATGGTCCACACCCCGGTTCCGGTTTCCAGACAGGAAAGTAACGCGAAAACGACCGCCGGAATCACCCCGGCAATCTGAAGAAATGGAACCATGTTGAGCAGTCCGATCAAAAAACCGAGCACAATGCCGAGCGGAAGACCGATCAACCAAAACCCCAGCGCATGTAATCCTCCGACGATAAGGGCGATAAACGCCTGCGCTCGAAAATACGTACGCAT
>VGJU01000040.1 GCA_016867335.1 Candidatus Zixiibacteriota bacterium
GCGCCGGTCCCTTCGAGACAGATCATACCCGCTCCGATACCGCCGAGCGGAAAGGCGATGCGGTTTAGGTGTTTGCCGGTGTACGGTGCGTTGTACGGTCTTTTGTCCATGGTCATGCGAGTCTCCTGACAGGGATGGAGGGATGACGTCGTGTGATCGACCAGAATTCCGAGTCTCTCGATCCAAAATTGAAGCCTCCCCCGCAGCCATTGCGCAGCAATCGAAGCCTCTTCACGCTTCCACCTGCGGGGAGTCGTTGGTCTTGCAGCAAGCTGCAAGGTGTGCACTCGCTGTTCTGTTCAAAATGGTATAACGTACACCCTTGTCATTCTGCTGTCAACCGGGTGTCCTCGCGATTTAGGTTGACAGGGCTTTCTTGGGGTTACACCTTAATTTTAGCGCGACGGAAAACGATACCCTAGATCAGGGAATGAAATCGTCCCCTCTACCTTGGCTGTCTAATCGGATCAGGCGATGATCTTTTTATCTGTTGTTATACCGGCTTATAACGAGGCGTCAGCCATTATGGATGGCAAACTCGACCAGGTTATCAACTGGCTGGCTCTTCAGCCGTTTTCATCGGAATTGATTTTGGTGGATGACGGTAGTCAGGACAACACGGCCCTACTGGCCGAGTCCTATTCATGCACAGTGGTGCGTATTGCCCATGCCGGCAAGGCAGCAGCACTGGTAGCAGGCATACGGAAAGCCAGTGGCCATGTGGTGTTGTTTATGGATATGGATCAGGCAACCCCCGTGTCGGAAGCACCAAAGCTTCTGGAACGCCTGGATTCAAGGACTTCCGTCGCTATTGGAAGCCGAGGGCTGGCGCGCCCCGGCGCGCCAGCGGGTCGTTATCTGATAAGTTGGGGGCAAATGCTGCTGAGAAGCCTATTTATAGGTCTGAAACTGACCGATACGCAATGCGGGTTCAAAGCGTTTTACCGGAAAGCCGCAGAGGATATTCTTCAGCGTCTCCGGGTGTATCACCCAGATCGTGCTCGACATTTTCGGGGTCCAAGCGTAACCAGTGGTTTTGACGTCGAAATGCTTTTCGTGGCAAATCGGCTGGGTTATCGTATCGCGGAGGTGCCAGTAATCTGGCACTACAGAAATACGCGCAGGATAAACATGATTCGAGATACATGGAGGGGAGTTACAGATCTGTGCAAAATTCTAAAAACAGACCTTGCTCGCCAGTATCCGAAAGCCGGCTTGCCCACGGTATCCCATCCTATAGAACCTTCCCCGAGGTAAAAACAGAGAATCCTGGTGCCAATCTTTCTTCAAAGCCATAAGGCATGATCTCCCTTTTTACAAAAACTATCCGTCCCCAACATCATCTGCTGCTATGCACTGTCTCTCTGGTGGTCGGACAGACCGCATACAACACCCTTTACTTTCAGGATATTATTTTTGTCGATCTTTTTGTGCCTTCCTTGCCCCTTGCCGTCCTGTGGGGATTGTCCATACTGGGTTGCTACACAAGCTGGATCGCCTCGTCGTATTGGATATCCCGACACTGCAGCATATTTCCGCCTGCTGCGTTGGATCGGGATATCGTCTCCTACACTCCCTTATATCTGTTAGCAGGAACATGGTTGAATCACATAGGGGTCCCTGTCGGTTTGTTTCTGATTCCGGCTTTAACAGGGTTTCTGTGTCTGAAACTGTGGAATGGCCCGATGCGCCGAAAGCCTCCGACGTGGTCCATTAACCCCCTCATCGCCCAATACGGTCTTGCCGCAGGCGTACTGGCGTTTGCCGCCACGTTCGCTATCCTGGGCATATTGCGCTACCATGCCTTTAGAACCTTCGCGGATTTCACCATATTCATCCAGCAGATATGGGGTTTTTCCCAGTTCAAAATGGTCGCGTTGCTGAATCTCGGTCTTTTGCCTTTTGGAAATCATTTTTCCCCGGCACTGATGCTGTTAACCCCTTTTTATTGGATATGGGAAGATCCCAGAACGCTTGTTATCCTGCATAGCACCGTTATGGCGCTGGGTGCGATACCCATCTACTTACTTGTCTGTGACCGTCTTCAATCTCCCGGTGCCGGCTTAGCACTGGCCGGTGTGTATCTGTTTTATCCCGCCATCCAGCAGCCGGCCATACAGGATTTCCACGAAAGCATGTTTCTTGCAACCCCCTTGCTTTATGCCTTTCTATTTTTGCAGCGTCAGGCGTATGGTAAATTTCTAACTTTCTGTCTGCTTGCGATCATGTGCAAAGAAGATGCCAGTATTCCTGTCGGCATGATGGGGTTTTATCTGTGGTGGAAGACCGAAAATAAAGCCCTTGGATGGAGCGTTATGGGTGTCTCTCTGGTATGGCTTGTATTGAGCATAGGGGTGGTAATGCCCTATTATCAAGGGCTTGGAGGGTGGTATGCCAGTTTTCTTTTGAAAGCTCCGTCTAGCGACGCCTCTTCCGGATCCCTCATACTGACAAAAATGGAAGATTTGCTCTCTACCGATTTTATTACTTTTATGTTGCAGTTGCTTGTTCCACTCGGCGGAATTCCCCTGCTGGCTCCGATAGAGCTACTCATAAGCCTACCAACGGTTTTGGAGCTTACCTTCTACAACGGGCCTCCCTTCGGATTGGTAGGAACTATCTATACATGGCATACGGTGGCGGTGGTGCCAGGGTTTTTTATCGCTACCGTTTACGGATTGGAGAAAATCAAACGGACAAAAGGAGAGGCTGCGCTGACTCCCTGTCTAATGTTTATCGTGATGAATGGGTTTATGGCAAATTTGATGTACGGTGTTGTTCCGTACGCGCCCCGGTTTTCGTTTTCGGACTTTCGTGTAACCGAGCATGACCGCATCGGTAGAAGGCTGTTGGAAAAAATTCCCCCACAGGCTTCCGTAACGACTACTTCACAGATTTCTGCTCATCTGGGCAACCGCGAGTTTATTTATCTGCTTCCCATCCCGTGGGCAAAAGGCGATTGGCGTGCATCGGACGAGAAATTTCCTCAAACGGTAGATTATGTAGTCGCCGATACTTCCCATGCTGTATTAAAAGAGGCCGAGCCTGCTAGTGGGGATGCCCAGCTTCAACTCATCCGTGCCCTTTGTGCCGATCCGCGGTATAGCACTGTTGCGGCAGAAGACGGGTATGTCATCCTGAAACCAAGGGACAGATAAATGCCCTCCTCCCCTTTTTTGATTCTCTTTGCGCTCTGGCTCATCATGTTTTCGGCAAGCAGTCAGACGATGATCATGGCCCCGATCCTGCCACAGATCGAACATCAGTTACACATCCCGCAGGCCATACTCGGCACACTGGCGACCTCTTACTCGATCATGCTCGGCGTTTTTGCCCTGATCTCAGGTCCCATCTCGGATACGATCGGACGGCGGAAAATCCTGATCGTCGGCAGTGGCGCAATGACGCTCTCGCTCATGCTGCATCATTGGGCGGACAGCTACGGCTCCCTGCTGGTCATGCGCGCCCTGTCCGGAGTGGCAGGCGGCATGCTGAGCGGGGTCGGCTCGGCCTATATAGGCGACTATTTTCCCTCCGAACGCCGGGGCTGGGCCAATGGCGTCGTCATGACCGGAATCGCCGCCGGGCAAATTCTCGGCATTCCCATCGGCACGATACTGGCCGAACAATTCGGGGTGAGCGTCCCCTTTATCTTTTTTGCGTTCCCTATGGGGGTCGCCTTTGTCCTTGTATGCATGGGTGTGCCTCAGCCTCCTGTACGTTTTGCCCAGCCCATGACGGTTGCCCGTACCATTGGTCTCTATGCCTCTTTGCTTCGAACCCCCAGTCTCGCCGCCGCCGTAGGCTCCTATTGCATGATGTTTGTAGGCTTTGCCTTTTATGTGATCTATCTGCCCACCTGGCTTAAAGAGACCTTTGACGCATCCGGCATGGACATCGCCTCGCTGTTTGTCGTGGGCGGCGTCGCCAGCGTACTTATCGGACCCCGTGCCGGGAGGCTGTCCGACCGAATCGGACGCAAAACCCTGATCATCGGCGCGTGTATAGGGCTGTCCATCCTCATGGCCGTTACAACGTTGGTTGTATTTGCCTTCTGGATCACCTACCCCATGTTTTTTTTGACCATGATCATGGTCGCCGCTCGGATGGGGCCGTTTCAGGCACTGCTTTCGGAGATCGTGCCCGACGAACAACGCGGCTCGATGATGAGTCTTGGCATTGCCTGCGGGCAACTGGCCATGGGTCTCGGGGGGGCTCTGTCCGGCGTGGTCTACACACGCGTCGGCTATGGGGCCAGCTCGATCATAGCTGCCGTCGGTATGCTCACCATGGCCGGACTTGTTTATGGCTATATCGACGAAACCCGCCGGGCATCCTAATTTCAACCTCCTGCTGTATGCTATGATTTCTGTTGCATTTCCTTCGAAAAAAACTACATACCGATTTTGGATTTTAGATTTTGGATTTCAAAATCAAGTTCTCTGTATTCCCGTTGATCAAGCGGTGCGACCATGGCTTGCAACCACCTGTGTCTACGTTCTTTCGAAGAACGCCGCGCCGTTATCCCCCCTGAACGGAGGCAGTCCCCGTGAGCGCCATCCATGAAACCGAATGGGGAACCTTTCATACCCGGCCGGTTACGTTGTATAGGCTGACCAACTCCAACGGCGCTACCGCCTGTATTACCAACTACGGCGCCATCCTGCAGTCCTTGATCATTCCCGGCGGGAACGATCGCCCGATCGATGTAACGCTCGGTTTCGACACACTGGACGGCTACCTGACGGCGCATCCGTTTTTCGGCGCTACCGTAGGCCGCTGTGCCAACCGCATCGCCGGAGGCCGGTTTACCCTCGACGGCAAAGCCTACAGCCTTGCCGTAAACAGCGAACCCAATCATATCCACGGCGGATACCGAGGGTTTGACAAACACCTGTGGGAAGTGGTCCGGGCCGGACAAGGGCTGGGTGACGTATTTGTCAAAATGACTTATCAGAGCCGGGATGGGGAAGAGGGGTATCCGGGCAATCTGGAAGTGGCCGTCACCTATACCCTGACCCACGACGATAAACTGCGCATCGAAATGCAGGCCCGCACCGACGCCCCCACACTGGTCAACCTTGCCAACCATTCTTATTGGAACCTCGACGGCCATGGCGCAGGACTGATTCTGGAACACGAAGCGGAGTTTTTTGCCGATCGGTATACCCCAGTAGACGCCGTTCGCATCCCTACCGGCGAAATCGCACCGGTCGCCGGTACGCCGTTCGATTTTACCATCCCCAAACCCATAGGACGCGACATGGCCGGTTTGCCGCTTCTCTACTCGGACGATCCGGGCGGCTACGACCATAATTTCGTGATCCGCGACGCCGACGAAACCATAAAACCTGCCGTGCAGATTCGTTCGCCTCGGTCGGGGCTCGTCATGACCGTACATACCAATCAGCCCGGCGTGCAATTTTATACCGGCAATTTGCTCAAGGGTGCGATAACGGGAAAAGACGGCGTTGCCTATGCCAAACATGCGGGATTTTGTCTCGAAACCCAGAAATTTCCCGATGCGATCAATAAACAGGGAAAACCCGGGTGGCCTTCGGTCATTCTCAGACCTGAAGAGTCGTATTATCATGAAGTTCAGTATGCCTTTTCCCGGTGAGGCAACATGATCCCTGTCGGCTTTCCTCCCTCGCGCCGCGCCCGTGAATTGGCGCACGATCTGTTTCGCGTGGTTCGCGAGTTCCGGGCGTTGCATCCCGATATGACCGATGCAGAAATCCGCCACGCGCTTCGCATCATCGAAATGGAAGCCGGGGGCAATTATACCCGCAACGTGATGATCGCGCTGTATATCGTGACTCTGCTATTGCTTGCCGGGGTTTTCTATCTGCTACTTGGATCGGAGTAGACCGTGTCCTTTCTGCGTGGATGGCTCCTGTTTTGCCTACTGCTGGCCCCCCTATCCGGGGCGGCGCAGGATCGTCACACGCTCTGGAAAGTGGAATCGAAGACCGCCGTCGTCTATCTGATGGGGTCGATCCATGCCATGAAACCGGAACACTATCCGCTCCCCCAGGCGCTTGAAACGGCGTTTGATCGATCCGTCTTTATCGTTACCGAGGTAGATGTAGACAGTCTGGGGCTACGCGAGGTGATACAGGGATTGGCGATCAGAGGCTTGTATACCGACGGGACTACGCTTTCGGCGCATGTCACCCCGGAGGTATCGGCGCTGGTAAAACGCATGGCCGAGTCGATCGGCTTGAATCCGCAGATGCTCCAACCTTTTCGCCCTTGGCTGACGGCGCTTACCCTCACCAGCCTTTATCTTCAGAAAAAGGGGTTTACCGCGGAAAACGGTCTCGATCGGTACTTCTATCAGAAGGCCAAAACCCACGCAAAACCGCGCCGCGCGCTTGAAACCATCGGATTTCAGACCGAAATGTTGGCCGGTATGCCCGACGAGATGCAGATGCGACTGCTCGAACAGACGCTCAAAGACTACGAACGCGCGGACATCTTTCTGGAAAACGTTTTTCAAAGCTGGAAAACCGGAGATACGGCAAAAATGGACTCACTGCTCACCGAAGACGCCAGCGATTTTCCGGAAATACACCACCGGATGTTTTCAGACCGCAACCTATCTTGGATTCCGCATATCGAAAACTATCTGTCCGGAACCGAAACCGGGCTGGTGATCGTGGGAGCAGGTCATTTGGTAGGACGGGACGGGGTCGTGGAATTGCTTCGGCGGAAAGGATACGATGTGGAACAACAGTAGGAAGCAGTGAAAAATTAAGGTTTTCCCCTATATCTTTTTTCCGGTTTCCTCGGTATTTTATAGATCAGTTGGCGTTCCGGGCAAGCGGATCGACCCTCAACCGGTGGAAACCATGATCACCTTTCAAATTCCCGATATGATTCAGCCAAACGCCGTATCTCGGCAACTTAGGCTGACGCTCTGCGACACGCAGGCCATGGCCGTCCGCACCCTTGCGGGCGGACGAAATCGGTCCGGCCTGTATACCGTCCAGTGGGACGGCTGCGTTCGGTTCGGAACCCCCGTCGCAAGCGGCGTATATATCCTCAAGCTCGAAGCACCCCCATTTTCTCAATCCAGAAAAATCATCGTCCTGTGATAACCGGAACGGCAGCTACATCATCCCTATCGGATCGATGTCGATCTTGATTCTGATCTTTTTATCCGCGTTCTGTTCCCATTTTTTCCATACCGTTTTTACCGTCTCGCGTAGCGTTTTGGAGTGGGGGCTGCGCGCCATCAAATGCCAGCGGTACTCGCCTCGAACCCGTTCGATGACCGAAGAGGCCGGCCCGGAAACCGTAAGCCCGCCTCCGGATTTTCTCAATAGCTCCCTAAATCGTTTTGCCTCTTGGATGACGGTCTTTTCTTCTTTTCCCTGAAACAGGATGCTGACCATGCGTCCAAACGGCGGATAGCTCAGTTCGCGGCGTTCGGCAATCTCCTGCACGTAAAAGGTTTCATAATCGTGTGTCTGAGCGCTTACGATGCTGTGATGCCCCAGCGAGTAGGTCTGGACGATCACCTCGCCGCCGAGACTGCTCCGTCCGGTTCGCCCCGCGACCTGTGTGAGCAACTGAAACGTCCGCTCGCTGGCGCGAAAATCAGGGAGATTGAGCGTGGTATCCGCCGAAATCACCCCTACCAGCGTAACGTGTGGAAAGTCGAACCCTTTCGCTACCATCTGCGTGCCCAGCAAAATATCCGCCTGTCGGGTCGCCACGCGCCGAAAAATATCCTGATGCGCGCCCTTGCGCGTGGTGGTGTCCATGTCCATCCGGGCGATGCGCGCACCGGGGAAACGTTTTTTGATCTCCTCTTCGACACGCTGTGTACCCGTACCCCGAAACCGCACCGAACGCGAACGACACTTGGGGCACTCGTCGGGCGGTTCCATGCGGCGGTCGCAATAGTGACAACGAAGCAACAGGCTGTCGGCATGATAGGTATAGGTCACGCTGCAATCGGAACAGGAGAAGGTAAACCCGCAATCGTGACACTGGATAAACGTAGAAAAACCGCGCCGATTGAGAAATAGGATGATCTGTTCGTTTTTTTCCAGCCGATCCGCAATGCGTTCGGTCAGGATCCGGGAGAACAGCGACCAGTTGCCCTCGCGATGCTCATCGCGCATGTCCACGATATGAACGACAGGCAAAGGACGCCGGTCCACCCGCTCGGTCAGACGACAAAGCCGAAATTTGTCGTTCTGGGTGTTGGAAAAGGTTTCGAGCGAAGGTGTGGCGCTGCCGAGGAGCGTCACCCCGCGCACCAGACGGGCACGCATGACCGCCACGTCGCGGGCGTGATATAGCGGAGGGTCGTCAAGCTGTTTGTATGAAGGTTCGTGTTCCTCGTCCACCACGATCAGACCGAGATGGGGCACGGGCGCAAAAACGGCGGATCTTGCTCCGACGACGATCCGGTATTTGCCCGCTTTGATCTGCCGCCACGAGTCGAAACGTTCGCCGGTGGACAGCCCGCTGTGGAGTACCGCCACGAGATCGCCGAAATGCGCGCGAAACTGCTGGACGGTCTGCGGCGTCAAGGCCAGTTCGGGTACAAGTACAATGGCCGCGCGGCCCGTAAACAGCGTTTTCCGGATGGCCTCGGTATAGACAAACGTTTTGCCGCTTCCCGTGACGCCGTAAAGCAGAATCGGCGCAAAATCGTTTTGCTGTATGGCCTCCTGTATCGTGCCGAGCGCCAGCGCCTGCTCCAAAGTAGGCCGCATCGGCTCGGCAGGCGAGAGACGATAGTCCCGGTAGGGATCGCGTATGACCTCCACCTCGTAGGTCTCCACCATGCCGCGCTGGACCAGCGTCTTGAGCACCGACGCTTCCACGCCGCCTAAATGCCTGAGTTGGTCGGTCGTCAGACGCCGGTCGTGTTTGAGCAGCAAGTTGAGACAACTTGCCTGTCGAGGGGCACGTACTGCCAGACGGGCTACCGTTTCTTCGGTTTCCTCGGCGGAAAGCGTCAATTCCACCCATGTTTCGTAGCGAATCCCCGGATCGGCGGCGGGGTTGCCCACGATAAACTCGATAAATCCCCGCGCCTCCAGATTTCGCAGCAACCCGAACAACTGAGGTATCTTGAGACGGCGTTTGAGTTCGATCACCGAGACGGTCTGGTGTTCGGCGATCGAGGCGAGCAGAAGGGCCTGACGGGGCGCGGTCCGGCGCAGACGTTCGATGACGTCGGGCGGACATGGCTTGGTCAAAGAGACGGTCTGTTCCGCCTCGTTGAGCAAACCGGCGGGTAGCGCAGCACGGATCGCCTCTCCCCACGGGCAGAGATAATAATCCGCGACCCACCGGGTAAGATCAAGTAGCGCCCCGTCCATGATGGGGTCGAGATCGAGTACGTCAAGAATGGGTTTGGGGTCGGCGACCGGGCATTGCTCGACACGCCCGGTAATCACCCCTGTAAGCAGGCGACTGCCAAAAGATACAAAAGCTCGGCAACCCGGACGCGCCGCGTCGCACAACGCATCGGGAACCCGGTATGTAAAAACCTGGTCTATGGGAAGGGGAAGAGCTACTTCGGCGAAACCGGAGGCATCCGCCATAGGCAAGGGCTACTCAGTCGATACGATAGAGTTGATAACGGCCAAATCCTTCGAAATCGACAAAAACGATACGCCGGCTGATGCGGTTGTAGTGCCATACCTGATAGGGTTGGGTGTCCGCCTCGAACGTATAGCGTTCCACCTCGTCGGGCGGTCCCAAAAGAATGTATATCCGCCCCTGATCGCTTTTCCAACCCTTGCCAAGACCATTGGTAAAATTTCGGTTGGCATATTCGATACGGCGATAATAGGTAACCATGCTCTCGTTTTGGGCCGTACCCGGCGTCGGATCGCGACGTTTCCAGAACCCGGACAACGCTGTCTGCTGTTCTTCGCATCTTGCATGCTCCAGCTTTTTCAACTCCTTGATCTCGTCGTTTCCGGCCACAAGTTGAAGCTGATCAACGATCTCCCGGTAGTTTTTCGCACTGGTCAACGGAAGCAGATACTGCCAGGCGATGTTAAACTCGGTTTTGGTGCGGACTGTCTTTTTGAGCGCGTTGTCCGAAATTTCGATCTCTATGGTATAAACGCCATGAGAAAAACCGTCCGTGTCGAATTTGTGAGTGTAAGCACCCAGGACCCCATACCGGGGGAGCGTTTCTTTCTCGTTTACTATCAGACTGCCGGTGGGAGATTTGATCCGATAGGTGGCCGTCAACGGTTTGGCTACATCCGTCTCTGCTTCGGAGTATACCTCGAAATACAAATGCATCTCCGTCTGGTCTTCTCCGTAGGAACGGCTCAGATTGGGGATGACGGTCATGCCGTGCCGGTTCAGTCCCGTTCCCGTAGGTGTCGGAGAAACCAAACCGGAAAACTGGATATCGCTGATACTCAAAGGGTTTTTGTAGTAGTCGGGAACGACAAACGCGCGAACCATGTCCATCTGTTTCGAGGACTCGATGTCTAAAAGTTTAAGTTCGAGTTTGTATTTTCCGGGAGGGAGATACGTGGTGTAAAGCTGGGCTTTGGAATGGTCCATCGTATGGGTCGCGCTCTCGGTGTCTACGACTACCGAGTCGCGTATGGTTTCCGCCAGCATCTGAAACCCATCGTCGTCGGTGATCACGAGCGATAGTTCGTACTGCCCTGTGTAACGGTCGTTCGACTTGATAAAATTGAGCAGGTCGTTAGAAAGCCGGTAAAAACAATCGACGCGCGTGCTGTCCGTCGTATCGCCGCGTGTGCTCAGGATGTCTATTACGACGTGGATAGGGTCGATGTCCCGTCCGGGTGAAAATTCCAGCAAAGCCATCTGCGCATGGGACAAACTGGAAATCCCGGTCGCCAGCCCTATCGTAAGGGCCATACGGAACAGCACGGATCGCAACAAAACCGTCATGGAAATCCTCGCGAGAAAAAATGATGGATAATGCGACCAATATACGCCCCTCCCGCAAGGGGGCAAAGATTTTCTTGCTCTCCCGGCGTGTGGGGAAAACGCTTGACACCCCGCGATCCAGCGCTATACTCCGCCTGATCGGTAATACTTCCGAAAACGTGGATGGTTCCCGTTTCTTTCCGCATACTGCCGTAAAATATCCCGGCACAGCGCGTCGCCGTAAGCAGGGGGGACATTGGCGCATCATACCTTTCCGATGATCGAAGTAGCGGGTGACGCCTATAGTCTTGGCCGTCAGCATGGAGAACAGGCGGGCGCGCTGATCCGCCGATATCTGTGCTGGATCGAACGCCTTACCGGCATGCCGCTCGATCGGTTGTGCGCCAACGCCATCGGATTTCTGCCCGACATGCAGCGCTATAGCCCTGCTTTTGTCGAAGAAATCCGGGGACTGGCCGACGGAGCGGGTATTTCGCTCGAAGAGGCGGTACTCTGCCAAGCCCGTGCAGAGGCTTCGCATACCCGCGAAGGCGGATGCTCGGCGTTTGCGCTCACCGGAGCGGCAACCGCCGACGGACATACACTCGCCGGGCAAAACCAAGATTTGGAAACCGAATACGCGGACGTGGCGATTCTGTTGCGGGTAAAACCCAACGATGGGCGTCCTTCGGCACTTATGTTCACTTTTGCCGGTCAACTGGGTTACGCCGGCATAAACGAACATGGTGTGGCTCATTTCGCCAATGCGCTCTACGACTGCCCATGGCGTCCCGGTCTGCCGCATTACCCGCTAAAACGAGGTATGCTCGAACAACGGTCGATAGACGAAGTCATTACGCTGCTCCGCGCGCTCCGGACCTGCTCGGCGGCCAACGTCGTTGCGGTGGACGGCAAAGGCCGTATCGGCGACATCGAGATCCGCCCCGAAGGCATTTCGGTATACGAAGACGTGCATCCGGATATACGTCTGCATACCAACCATTATCTGACCCCCGATTACAGCGGACACGAGACCCACTCGCTGCCGGATTCATGCCCGCGTCTCGACCGGCTTCGCACGCTCGTTAAAGAAGCATGGGGAAGCATCACGGTGGAAACGATGAAGACGTTTTTGTCGGACCACCAAGGCGATCCGGCAGGTATATGCCGCCACGGCGCGGCAAATATGCATTCTATTTCAGGGTATATCGCCGAACCCGAACGCCGGTTGTTTCATGTCCGACGCGGACACGGGTGTCTGGGTTCATGGGAAACGTACGCGGTGTAGAGACGACGCAGCGTCGCTCCATGCACCATGTATAAAACCTTTTCAAAGGAGACAAAGTGCCTAAAACACGCAAAACAAAAATCGGATTTATCGGGGGGGGTGGCATAAGCCGCACCCACATGCGATATATGGCGGAGATGGGCGACGTGGAACTGGCGGCCGTAGCGGATGTAAGCGAGGCGGCGCTAAATCAGTGTAGCAAGGAGTTTGGTATTTCTCACTGTTTTACCGACTACCAGGATTTGCTCAAGATAAAAGACATCGTGGCGGTGACCGTAGGAACACCCAACGGGGCGCATTATCGCCCGACCGTAGACGCGCTTGCCGCCGGCAAGGACGTGATGGTCGAAAAACCGATGGCCATGACCGCGCAAGAAGCGGCGGACATGGTAAAAATGGCACGTAAATGCAAAAAACTGTTGGTCATCGGTTTTCAGCATCGATTTGCCGCGAGCGCGCAAATGCTCAAACGCGCCATCGACAAAGGCGATTTCGGTAACGTGTTGTACGCCCGCTGTCAGGCGCTACGTCGGCGTGGTATTCCCAACTGGGGCGTGTTTGGGCGCAAAGACCTGCAGGGCGGTGGCCCACTGATCGACATCGGGGTCCACATGATCGAGGTGGCGCATTATCTTATGGGATCACCGCAACCGGTCAGCGCCTACGGAAGTATGTATACCTATCTGGGCGACAAACCGACCGATACGGTGTGCCCATGGCCCGATTGGGACTACAACAATTATACGGTGGAAGACCTTGCCGTGGGGATGGTGCGTTTTGCCAACGGGGCTACGTTGTCGATAGAGGCGTCGTTTGCCGCGCATATCGGCAAGGGCGAGTGGACGTTTACGCTCATGGGAGAAAAGGCAGGCGGCCAGTTCGATCCGCCTATGATCTTCAAGGACGACGCGGGCACGATGGTCAACCTGACCCCCGACTGGCTTCCCAACACAGACGCTTTTCGGCACAAGATGCGCCATTTTGTCGAATGCGTCCAGCATCGTACTCCGTCGGATGCGCCGGGCGAGCACGGTCTGTTGGTTCAGCAGATGCTCAACGCCATTTATGCCTCCGCCGAGCAGGGTCGAGAGGTAAAAATAAAACCCTTGGCGTAATGGGTTTATCTCGTCCGTAAATCGACCCACCGCCCTGTCTCGTGCGATCGGATCGCGGGGTCCACCACTTCCTGGGCTTTCCAGCCGTCGTAAAAGGTGGGCGCTGTCGGTTCGCCGCTCAAGATCAAGTCGATAAACAACCGGTCACCGATGGACATGGTGGTAAACAGTTCGGTGATCACGGGTTTGGTAAAGATATAAGGTCGTGTTTTGCGTTGCTCCGCTTCGCCCCAATAGGCGCGTGGAATCTCCAGCGAGTGAAACGCCGTCCCGCTTTGTTACGCGCCGCGTATTTGCGTACCCGTCCACCACGAAACGTCGAGTTCGAGCGTCCCATTGTCGCCGTAGAGTCGCACATGTTGCTCGGTTTCGCGTTCGGCGGTAAAAACGACCGCGCTGACGTGGAGAACCCCCTGCGCGCCGGAGGCAAACTCGACCGTGATGACTCAGGCGTCGTTGGCCGGCGACAGCGTCCGTCCGTCTACCCCTTCCCGCTCGACGTGCGTGGCCAGATGACCGCTCACGCGGACGATGTCGCCGAGATACCACCGCGCCATATCGACCATGTGCGACCCCAAGTCCGCCACGATACCATTGGCGCGGCGCGCATCGAACCTCCATCCATACGCGGTGTCCCGGCCATAGTCGTCCAGAAAATCGAAATGCGCGTGATAACACCGTCCCACATACCCGTCTCTGGTCAGATCACGTACATACCGGAAATGTGGCATCCAGCGAAACGTAAAAAACGTCATGTGCCTTACACCCGCGGCCTCAGCCCTTTCGTACATCGTCTTGGCCTGCTCGACGTTTAGCGCCAGCGGCTTTTCGCAAAGCACGTGCAACCCCGCGTCAAGCGCATCCATGACGATCGGATAGTGCATATCGTCGGGTGTGGAGACCACCAGCGCGTCAAGCCGCTCCTTTTCGATCATTTCACGGTAGTCCGCATATATTCGGGGGATGCCGTATTTGGCAGCCATTTCCCCGGCCCGGTCGGCATTACGTCCGCATAACGCCGCCAAGTCCGCCTGAGGGTGGCTGCAAAGCCCCGGCAAATGGATGCGGTCGGCCCATGCGCTGGTTCCGGTAAGCCCCACCCGTACGCGATCCGGCATAATAGGATTCCTTTCAATATCGTCGTAAACAATGTACTTATGTCTGTACGTCGGCCCTACGTCGATACAACGACCTGTTCGCCAGCATCAAGCGTGCGCGGCGCATCCAGCCGCAGGATACGATCAGGCCGCAAGCGGACCGCCGACAATCCCACTCGGCCATAGCGCACGAGCAGATCAACGCGGGGGCCTTTCCCCTTTGCCCCTATCTCGCATGTTCCCCACCCATGACCGGTGGACCAGAAATAGCGGCCCGGCTTCGTGGTAAAGGTCATTACCCCGGTCACTGCGCTGTAATGAAAACCGGAAAGCGCCAGATGTGCCGCCCATGCCGTCATGGCGCGTGCATAGTGATGCCCGCACTCGGCCTCGTCAAACGGACTGCGTTTACGTCCGTCATACCGGGCACGGATGTCGCGGATACACTGCAACCCCTCCTCGGTCATTCCTTCATAGAGCATACCGATGGCGGCCGTATACTCGAAGCCGGTCATCACCTCGGTAAAATAGGGAAACGGGTTTTCGGGATGTCCTTTGGGATAGCTCGCCATGAGCAGGGCCGATTCGTCGCCGAGGACATACGAACGCAGGACATTGAAATGACCCTCCATCCCCCTGCGGCGGTTGTATTTGAGGATGCTGGACAACGTCGTACGCACATGGTGCGTATCCGCCAAATACCCCAGATCGCATACATGCGCCATAAACTGGCCCACCAGTTGATCCACGAGACACCCTGGTCCAAGCTGATAGTCCGGACGGCTTACATCACGTGCACCGGCCCCAAGGCGAAGGCTTGGGGCAATGTCTTCCTCGCTTGCCGGTGGACGGATTTCGTGTTCGTAGTATTCGCCGTTAAAAAGATGCGCGTCGATCCAGCCCCGTCCTTGTTCGTACAGTGCGCGACAGCGCATGGCAAAATCGCTGTCGCCCGTATGATTCGCCATCTCAGCCATCGCCCGTAACGCGCCAAGATACCAAAATCCCATCTGGGGGTTGGGACCGTAATATTCGACATCCATCGTGTTGTGTTGACACCCTTCCATCACCCCGTCACAGTCGGCGTCCCAGCCACCGGGAATCCAGCAGAATTCGAGTGTCTTGCGCACTTGCGGATACAGGGCGCGCAGCAAATCGTCGTCCCCGGAAAGCTGCCAGTCGCGGTACATCTTCATGATACACCCCATCTGGCCATCCGCCGCCGCATGTTTGAAATCCTGCGCGCGAGATAACGGCAGCGACACGCGAAAACACATCATGCCCTGTTTGTCGGTCGCATGGGCAAACTCGACCTCCCGCATGGTTTTTGACAGATCGCCAAACAAAAAGGCGGTGGACTGTTCATAATTCCATACGTGTGTACACGATCCTCGGCAACATCCTTCCAGGTTCGAGCACCCTTCCCATCCGTAAAACCGTCCGTCCGGCGTGCGGAAACACGTCTGACTGCGGAGTGTGCTCAGGTTGAAAAGCGCCGCCTCTTTTACCGCCTCGGGCAGTGTGCTCGCGCAGAAGCTCTCCACAAATTCCAACGTATCGGCTTCGAGCGTACCGAGTTGCGGAGCGATCCGCTCGGCGACGTCGAAGGCGTCTTCGTAACGGGTCGTATAGTAGTTGCCGATCAGGTCGCCCGTATCGCAGTTGCCGTCTTCGCAACAGTCGGCGTCTTTGGGCGCGGGTGACCAGGTATAGCGGTTTGGAAAATGCCACGTCAGCAAAAAAGTGACGGACGCCGCGTCGAGCGGCGGGAGGGTCAGCGATACGCAAAGCGAGGCGTTGGGCATGTCGACCCCACCCGATTCGCGTTCGTCGATGCGTCCATCCCCGCGCAGGTCGTCCCAGAAATCGAGTACTGAGGTGCCCCAGCCCGCGTTTTTCCATGCGGTACGAAAACTGACGCCGTTCGAGGCGGTAGTAGTAAGCGCCATCGTGCCCCATGCCGGCGATTTGCGGTCTACACCGCGAGAAGACAGATAAATGCCCTGCACACCCGTCCCCGCGCGATAACGGTTTTCGTTTTCTTTGCTCGCGGTTTCCGTTCCATCACTTCCGATAAAGTTACACAGCGTGCCACAGACCGATACGTCGATGGGTTGATTTTGTCGGTTAGTCACGATATAGCGTAGGATAGCCGCTGGGATGCCGCTCCGCTCCGCATCGACTGGAATCAGCGGGTTGAACGCCTCAAGACGCGCTTCTACCGGCAGGTCAGGGTCCGAGAGTATGACTTGTCCAAAGGGATAGGCGGTGGCAAAAGAACAGTTTCGAAACCGGGGCATGCCGTGGTTGGCGGCTTCGCTGCCGTGCGCGCCTTCGTATTCGTGGAGTTCGAGTGGGCCTTCGAGGATACGGCAGACTGCCGTGTCGCCCACCGGACGCGCATACAGCGAAAAAAACGGCGCGCGGGCAAAGGGTCCTTTGGGTGTAAACCCTTTGGCCGGGCGGTTTACGATCTCCCAGTCGCGCAGGTCGCCCCGCCCGCCGAGCGAGACGGTCCCCGTTCCGATGCCACCAAGCGGCAGGGCGATGCGGGAAAGATGTTGAATGTCATAATACGAAAGAACCGGCCAGGTCATGGGGTGTTCCTCGAGATAGGCGGTTGGCCTAAACGCGGGCGCCCGCACGGTTCAGGCGCGGTCACACGGGCCGAAGCCACCTAGGGAGACGGTGTAAGGAGACGGATAATCGCGAGCAGTTCATCAGGGGTATAGATGCGCAGGGTCGCGGCGGTGAAATCGCCGCCATTGCGCGTCACAATCCCCTCGGCGCCGATATGACGGGCCGCCTCATGAAGGACGGCATCGTCGTAATCGGCAAACTGACCTTGCAGGGCATCATCCAGCACGGGGCGATTCACCGGCGCGACCGTGAAAAGCGTCAGCAGACGCCGAATGTCCTGGCGGGCCTGAGACGCCCCGGCCACTTTTTCGGCCAGATAGAAAATCGTGGTCATCGTCGTGGCCGCTACGAATCCTGTAAGAAACCGGTGCTCGACCGCCGCGAACAGGCGGGCGGCCGTCGGCGCGTGCGGCAAACGCTTGAGCAGCACATCGAGAACGACATGGGTGTCGAAGAGGATGTTCACCGGTACTTTTCGTCGAGAAAACGCCGGTAGTCCGTCTCATCGATCTGCGCCGGAGCGAGAGCGCCGTACAGGGCGTTTGTCAGGGGCGGGAGCGCAGTCTCCTCGTCGATGGGTGTCCGGTCCAGCAGGGCAAAATAGTCCGCGACTAGTTGGGAGACGGATTTTCCAGTCCGCCGCGCATGAGACTTGGCGCGTCCGATGAGCTGGTGGTCGAGGCGAAGCGTGAGTTTGGTGTGCACGGGGGACTCCCTCCTTGTGGCGTATATAATGCTGTAAAGTATACGTCACCTCTATGTCCCGTCAAGCGCTATCTTCGAGAGGCGGCGAGGTGGTTGGGTCTATCGCGTCAGCAGTTACACCGTATCCTCGCCTGCACCCATCCGGTCACCGTCAAATGGCGCTCCGGATGGGCCGACTGGCAGGCGACGCGCCGGGTCTCCGATGCAGCAGGCATACGACCTCTGGCATGCCGAACAGCGGTTGAAAGACGAACTGGACGGTTTTACCGCTCCGGCGGCGGTAGCCGCTAACAGTTAAACCTCCGTATCCCGGCTGTCGTCCCACTGGATATCTTGCCTTACACATTCCCCCATATTTCCCCCTCTTGACACCCGACGTTCGACCCTATTACTTGTCAGCGCCATTTAACCTTTACGCTTTTCTTCAAACTTCAAACTTCATCCTTCAAACTTCCATTCAGGGCCATGCTATGCCCTATCCCAACCTTTTTGCTGTGGTCGTTCCGATCTCCCCGGTCCCTGCCCGGACGGGGGCAAGGTGTCTGCTGCTCCTGCTTCTCCTGCTGGCATGCAAAGACCCTGACGCCCTCCCGCTCGATCCCGACGAATACCCGTACCGGGTCGAAGAGGTGTTTGACATCGGCGGATCAGGTTCTCCACAGAAGAGTCTTATGACCGTGAATCTGGAAAACGACGGTCGTACCGAAGTACTGATTTTAGATGTAAACGGGACGCCGCCTATAACGCCGCCGCATATTTCCCTGCAATCATCGAGGCTGGAGACCATCGATCAGATCAATTTCCCCGGACACATCACCGGCGTAACCCCGCTCGATTACGACTCGGATGGCGTACAGGACCTGTTTGTTACCTATGTTCACAACGACTCGCTGTTTGTCAGCGTGATCGACGCGGGAGGAAAACGGCGTTTCTATTTTGTTATGGCTACAGGGAAACCCCGGCAGGAAGACAGCGGTTTCTATCCTTGGGATCCGGGCAAGCCGGATATGTTTCTTGAAGATATCGACCATGACGGCGACAAGGAACTGGTCTCCGTGATCAGCACCGGGTATGCCCGGGCGCCGCGCGGCATCATGGCGCATTCGCTCCCGGACGGCAACCTGCTGGCACAGCATCTGGTAGGCGCGGCAAGCCTGCACATCTTTTCCGGCGACTTTGACGGAGACGATCACACCGAATACATCATGTCCACACGCGCGCCTAAAAACGGGGCCAGTGTCGGCGGATTTGACGATGAACACACCTATCTGATCGTATTTGAACTGCCCGACCTTGAGATTACCTGGTCGCGCCAGCTTGGGGGCGTATTTGCCGATGCCATGCTGTTCTATGTGGACATGACCGGGGACGGCCGCAAGGAGTTTGCTCTTCTGAGCATTTCGGATATAGGCCGTAGCGAGCAGACGCGGATGGAACTGATCGAACCGGGAACGTGGAACACCTTCCAGTATAAATCGTTTCCCCTGTTTCTTCAGAACCTTAAAATACGCAACCTCGACGCCGACCCCCAACCTTAGATCGTCATCATCAATCAGCGGTCCGAAATCCTCCTGCTCAATCATAGCTTTGAGATCGAACGCCGACGCGCCTACCCTTTTTCTGTCTATGATGCCGCCACGTTGCCGGAAGACATAGATGGCGATGGCGCGGACGACTGGCGGTTATCCACGGCCGAGCAGGGCGATATACTCCTTAACCCGGATCTCAGCATAAAAGCCGTGCCGGCGCATTACGCCATACTCGACCAAGTGTTTCACCGGGAACCTGGCACGTTGCCCTATCTGATCGGTCGGCGTGAAAACCGTTATATGGCGCTTCGGATGGTTCGTAATCCCTGGTATCTCTATTACCGATACGACAGCTATCTCGCCAGTGGGCTGGCTCTTGCCATCGGCTTTGCGCTGATCCGGAGTGGCGGCAGGCTGTACCGGGATGCGCGTTTAGCGCGGACGATGCAGCGTTTAGTGTTCGAGACCGACGACCGCGCGTTGTTATTCGTGAAGCCCGACGGCCATATTGGTCTTTGTAACGACGCCGCTCGACGATGGACCGGTGTTGATGGCGATTCCGCCCACATCGATCAGGCCCTTGCGAAATACCCGGACCTCCTGACCTGGCTCCACGACAGTATGGCGGCGCAACCGCCGTTTCATCATGTCAACACCTTTACCTTGGTCGGCATGGACCGTTCCAGCGTGGTGTCTGTGGATCCCGTGTTTACCCCCGGTTTACGCAGACCGTCGTGGTTGATCCGCATCGAAACCGCCTCTCCGGAAGCCGAACTCCAGCAGGCGCGGACTTGGACCATGATGGCCCGGCGTGTCGCGCACGACATCCGAAGCCCGGTCACCGGCATCGTGTTGAGCCTCCAGCAGCTCCAGAAGGCGTATCGGGGGGAACCCACGGCGCTTCAGAGCGAATACGATGCGCTGGTCAACCGGATTACCGATCGGATCGACACGCTCCGGCGTATGACACAGAACTTCATGAAGTTTGTCGATCTTGAATCTCCCCATATTCCGCCTGTGAAGATCAACGACTTTGTGGAGGAAACCGCCGCCGCCATCCGTCAGGGTCTTCCGTCCGATATCACCCTCCAGTTGCGTCTTCAGCCTGACCTCCCCGTGATCCGGCTCGACCGCGAATCGATGCAGAGCGTTCTCGAAAATTTAGTCGCCAACGCGGTCAACGCGCTGTACGAAGGCGGAAATATCACCCTTTCCACTAAGATGGTACGCAATTTGCCACTCTCTCCGCATACAGGCGTTCCGATTCCTCCTCACGATTACGTGATCATTGAGGTGCGCGACGCCGGGACAGGCATACCTGAAGAGGCGCTGTCCCGCATCTTCGACCCCGGCTATACCACCACCCAAAACGGCACGGCTTAGGGTTGACGATGGTCCGTAAGATCGTCGAAGACCACCACGGTGTGGTCGAAATCGAAAGCATCGAGGGCGAAGGTACGATCGTCACGGCGTATATACCGAAGGGTGAGGTGTGAAGGTAAAACCAGACTTCTTTTTCCGTTGTTGCAAAAAACCAACTCCCCTTTAACGCCGGTGTCCTGACACTCTCAGTCCTTCTTCATCCTTTAAACTTCACCCTTCAAACTTCCCTATGCCCGCCACCTTACTCATCGTCGAAGACAATGTACAGGTCCGCAGCGACCTCAGTATGGTCCTGGAAGGCGACGCCTACGCCATTGTGGAGGCTCGTGACGGCAAAGAGGCGCTTTCACTGCTGGAAGAGCGCTCGTTTGATTTGATGATTCTGGACCTTGATCTGCCCCGCGTGCCGGGTATGGAGGTGCTGCGGCATACGGTGACCCACCGGACGGCCCTGCCGGTCGTTATTCTAAGCGGAAAAGGCACGATTCGTCTGGCCGTCGAGGCCACGCAGCTCGGCGCGTACGACTTTCTGGAAAAGCCGCTCGATGGCCAGCGCCTTTTGGTGACCGTCCGCAATGCGCTGGAGAAATGCCGTCTGCAGCGCCAGCGAGACCGGCTGATGGAGGACGCCAGCCGCCACTACCGCATGGTGGGAGCGAGTCCGGCGCTACGCGAGGTGTTCCGGCTGATCGACCGGGCCGCGGCCGTGCGCAGTCGCGTGCTGATCACGGGAGAGAGCGGAACCGGCAAAGAGCTTGTGGCGCGGGCTATCCACTATCACAGCGGATTGGCGGTCTTTGTGGACGTCAACTGCGCGGCCATCCCGGAGACGCTCATCGAGGATACGCTCTTCGGCCATAAAAAAGGGGCCTTTACCAACGCCGCCGCCGACCGGCCTGGCAAGTTCGAGTTGGCGCACGACGGCACGCTGTTTCTCGACGAGATTGGCGAGATGACGCTGGCCACGCAGGCCAAGGTGCTACGCGCGCTCAGTGAGAACTTGGTCGAGCGCGTCGGCGACAGCCATCCGATACCGGTCAACGCCCGGATCATCGCCGCTACCAACAAGGACATCGAGCGCGAGGTCCGCGAAGGCAATTTCCGTGAGGACCTCTACTACCGGCTCAACGTCATTACCACACCCCTATCTCCGCTCCGTGAGCGCCGCGAGGACATCCCTGACCTGACCGCGTATTTTCTCCACGAGTTTGCCGCCGACATGAAACGCCCGCAGTTTGCCCTCGATCCGGGCGCGATGAGCCTGCTCATGGGCCACGACTGGCCTGGAAATATCCGCCAGTTGCGCAACGTCATCGAGCGGTTAGTAGTGCTGGAAGATGGCCCCGTCATCGCGGCGCAGGACGTGGCCTGCCTCCTTAAAAAACCTCTCCCCGAATACCTTTCTTCTCCTCATGCCGATCTGCGCGCCGCACGCGAGCAGTTCGAGCGCGAGTATATCCACCGAACCCTCATTGCCCACCTGTGGAAAATCCAGGACACTGCCGCCGCCCTCGGCATCGAACGCACCCATCTGTGGAAAAAGATGAAGCGCTACGGGATCAGAGAGGCGTAGGGCATCATGGCGGAAAAGCCATAGAACGATCGATTATGTCCCCGTTCGCCCTGAGCCGTGCGCCTGACGAACGGTCGAGGGCACCCGTTCATGGTTTGTGCTTCGTGCTTCGACAGGATCAGCAGGCTCAGCACGAACGGCTGGCGTTGCCAGGCGTATATGTACCTTACTTCCGCCATGATGCAGTAGGGTATGATGTTTCCAAAAATCAACATGGCCCCTGCATCCCGTCTCCAAAAGCCAACACTGCGTCCTTACGCATAGCTGCCCTGTTTCCCGATATCTTCCCTAAATCCCCTTCCTGACGGTCTGCTCGCCCGGTTGCTCCGGCGTGGCACGGTCTTTGTTATAAAGCCACCGTAGAGACAGTCGTCTGGCCATTCTACAACGGATATCCGTGTCTCACCGCACATTATATCTTGCCATTCTGTTCACCCATTCCAACCAAAGGGAGATACGCTATGCAAGCACCGAAATTCTGGCTATGGCTGCTGACCGTTGTCCTCGTCGCCGCGCCGGCGCAGGGGCAACCGCTTACCGAGGTTAATGTCGGCCTTACCCAATCGCATGCCGGGCAGGGCGCCTCCTGGGGCGATTACGATGGCGATGGCGACCTGGACCTGTACAAAGTCAATGATGGAGCGGATGTATTGTATGAGAACCAGAGCGGCACATTTGTCGACGTAACCGCAGTCTCAGGCATCTCAGGTACGACCATTGGGCAGGCCGCTGTCTGGGGGGATTACGATAACGACGGCGATCTGGACCTGTATGTCGTAAATTATGGTTCGGCTAATTTTCTGTACAGGAATCGAGGCGATAAAACATTCGAAGAGGTCGGCACATGGGCCGCAGTAAATGACAGCGGGAACGGGGCAAGCGCTGCATGGATCGACTATAACAAGGATGGCCTTCTGGATCTGTATGTAGTTAATGATAATCAATTCAGTTGGAGTAACAAGTTCTAACGCCAGAAAGCTGATCATACCTTTGAAGAGATCGGAGCGAGTCTTGGCGTGGCTGACACCGGTCGGGGGCAGGCGGTGGCGACCGGCGATTACGACAATGACGGCGATACGGATATGTACCTGGTCAATATTTTTCCAAACATGCACCCAAATCGTCTCTACCGGAATAATGGCACGGGGTTTGTCGATGTCGCCACTGGCACCACGCTGGCCAATCCGGGGTTGAGCGGTCAGACGAACGGTGCCGCCTGGGGCGACTACGACAACGACGGCGATCTGGATCTGTTTCTTCAAATGTCGGAAGCGTTGACGAGGAATGTGCTATACCAGAACAATGGCAACGGAAAGTTCAGTGATTCAACCCACGCCAAAAGAGTTTCAGATAGCTCGCACTTTATCCATATCGGTCTCGGCTGGGCGGATTACGATAACGATGGCGATCTCGACCTGTATTCGGGACACGATTACGGCTACCGCCTTTACAGCAACAATGGCAACAGCCCGTTTACGGATTTAGGCGATTCCACCACCTATTATCCCGGTAATTCCGGGAACTGGAATCCCCGTGGCGCGACCTGGGGCGACTACGACAACGACGGCGATCTCGATATCTTTCAGGCACACAGCAACAAGGCGCGAGGTTTGTTTGTCAACGGCGGCGGGGGCACCAACCGCTCGCTGGTGCTCAAACTGATTGGCACAAGTACAAATCGTTCGGCCATCGGAGTACGGGTAACGGCAGTAACAACGGCAGCAACTGACACGCTCCGGCAAATCCGCGAGGTGGATGGCTCTGCCGGGTATCGTGGGCAGCCGTCCCTGCCTCTCGAATTTGGATTAGGAACCGCAACGAGCATAGATAGCCTGATCATCGAGTGGTGTCCGGGAACAACGCAGTACCTCATCTATGTGCCCACCAATCAGATTTTGGAGGTTACTCAAAATCCTCTCGTCGCCAACGCCGGCGCGGATCAGACCGTCGAGTGTGTTTCGCCTTCCGGCGCGTCCGTCATGCTCAACGGCAGCAGCTCATACGATCCCGATCACTGCGACAGTCTGTCCTACACCTGGACCGACACCTCAGGAGATACGATTGCCACGGGTGTCACCCCGACCGTAATCCTGTCCAGAGGCATCCACATTATCATCCTTACCGTCAGCCATGGCAAAGCTGTAGATACCGATTCCGTGACGATCACCGTTCAGGACACCACAGCGCCGGTGATCACTTTGATTGGCGCGAATCCGCTGATTCTGGAATGTCCCGCGCCTTACATCGAACCAGGCGCCACCGTAACCGACGCCTGCGAC
>VGJU01000041.1 GCA_016867335.1 Candidatus Zixiibacteriota bacterium
GCTATCTGCCGATGCTAAGACAGGTCATACAGCGTGAACTCAAACTCGTCCAAGAGGTTATGAAAGCCTAACCTCCATCCCCAGGGTGCCTGACCAATTTCAACTAAAAGGACTTGACACCGAATTGAGCCTTCCGTTTCATAAGAAGTTCGACCACATTCCCCCGAGGAGCCACACGATGATGGACGCTGAAAGCCGAAGTGCAAGCGATGTTCCTCCACTTTCAACCGCCGCCATCTCGGCGCTGCACCACGGTAACAAGATAGAGGCAATCAAAATCGTTCGAGAGGAACGAAACATCGGACTGAAGGAGGCAAAGGATACCGTCGAAGACTACGTGCGAAGTCAGCCGGATCTTCAGGCGTCTTTCGCCAATGCACAGGCCGAAACGAAACGGAGCGCCCTGCTTTGGCTCGCTGTGCTCATCGGTTTGGCATTTTTTGCCTATCAGTTTTTTGTCAAGCCATGAGCTGCGGCGATGCGTTCTAACTTAAGCTGGTGCGGACGGGGCGGGAGCATCAGGCCGATTTCAAACATCGCGGCGGCCTGCTGCACAGCAAGACGTTAGGCGGCACAAGGAGCCATCATGCTAACTGGAAGAAAGATTGGTCTTATCGCGATGATTACGCCAGTGTGGTTTCTCACCGTGTATCTCGTCATGTCATCGCGCAGACCGGAGTACAGCCATCTGACCAAAGCGATCAGTGAGCTTGGCTCACTCGATGCACCTAACCTGTGGGTGTGGAATATTCTCGGCTACATCCTTCCGGGACTTGCAGTGGCGCTGCTCGGCATTGGCCTAAAGCGCGAACTTTCTGGTCTTGGTAAAAGATCTGTTGTCCCTACCATGGCCTTGACTGCCTCTGGCCTGTTCATGGCATTTTCCGGGATTTTCCCCGGCGACTTTGTAAATAGGTCATCGCTCACAATGATTTTGCACACCATCGGCAGTCTCGGGTCGTTTGTTATCTTTCTGATCGCAGGCTTTGGGCTGCCGCCGGTTTTCCGCTCGTGGCCAAGTTGGCATTGGGTTGCATGGCCTTCGCTGGTGTTGGTCATCGCTTCTATCGTCACCGGCTTCTTGCGTACTGGCCAAGCCCCCGGCCTCGGGCAGCGTTTGGGATTCGCCTGCTTCTTCTTGTGGATCGGCCTTGTCGGATTCGCGTTGTATCGCGCAAATAATCGTACAGATGCCACCTCCTCCTAAGAAACTGCGCCCGTAACTTCTTGGCGTTCAATAGTCCACTGGAAGGCAGTTTCTTTTGTCAGAAACGCCGAACCGTAGGGTCGGGGTCAAATGCTAACATACAATGCTAATGCTACAGACGCCGGGCGCATGTGCGCCCGGTTCCCTCACTCGCTCTGCTCGTTCGGCGCGGTAGATTGTAAGGTCGCTCGGCGACAGGAGCATTCGTGGGTATACTGACCCGTTACAAGGTGCGATGTCCATGAAATCGAAATGGAAATCTCCGACGACCGTCTCCGAAGTTCTCGAAATCCTCCACGCAGAGCGCGACGAGCGAGGCATGAGCAACTGGGAGAAGCTGAGTTCGGGCGCCGCAGGGATGAGCAGTTACGGAATCGGCCTCACGCGGCTGCGCAAGCTGGCCAAAGAGATTGGGCGGAATCGGGAACTCGCGCAGGCGCTCTGGCAGACCGACGTCTACGACGCCAGAGTGATCGCACTTCTCGTCGACGACCCGTTGCAGATCACACCTGATCAGGCCGAGAAACAGGTTTAGGAGTTGGGCGGCGGCATGCTGGCACATGTGTTTGCATTCTGCGACGCGACGCTGGCAAAGACGTCATTTGTGGTCGAACTTGCCAACCGGGGGGTCAGGAGCGACGACCCTGTACGCCGTGACTGCGGCTACGGGCTTCTTTATGAGGCGTCGAAGTTCTCCGGCAAGAGGGCGCCTGACGAGGCGTTCTTCCTCGCCTGTGTCAAGCGGATCGCTGACACGATCGGGACAGAGTCGGAGAAGGTCCGCTTGGCAATGGGCACGGCGCTGATGGGGATCGGAAAGCGGAGTGCTGTCCTGAATCAGGCGGCCCTGAAGGTTGCGCGGGCTGTGGGGCCGATTGAGTTCACCTCCGCGAGCGGCAAGTGCGAGCCGTTTGACGTCGTAAAACACCTGACCACCGATTTGCTAAAGAAGAAGTTGGGCGTAAGGTAATGACCGGAATGGCAATATCGACGGCCTCGGTCGGGGTGAGAACCAGTAGGCGCGAGTCCTCGCGAACAGTCGCCTAACCTAGGCCCTGAGGTGGACGGCAAGTGCTTTTTCACGTTTTCGCGCTCGTTTTGAGCAGGGGCGATCCTTTTTGCTACAAGGCCATAAGATATTTGGACTCATCATAGGGGATTGCGTTTTTCCAGCATCGGAACAGGATGCGGATCCATTTGAAGGCCAGCGCGCGTATGGCGACCTGATGGGTTTTATCCCGATCCTTCTGCGACGGGTAATAGGCTCTGGCCCAGAACGAGCACCTTAAAGACGGGTTGGTCCATAGTATGCATAAGCGACTCCGGTATAATCCGGTCACTCAAGGTCTCTATCCAGAAGCCCGAGCAGCGTTTCCGGATTCAACAGAGACAACTCATATTCGGATTCGATAAAAGGACGGACATCCTGATGGATGCGGCCCCAGGTCATCGATCGAAGACGCGTACGAACCGCTTCACGCCAGGTCCGGTCGTTCAGCGGGCCTTCCTGCCAACCGGTCTGCCCCAGAGCGTTGTTCAGAAGCGTCAGGTTGGGCACCGGCCAGGTTCTGTCGCTCAGATACCAGAACAGATCGTAGATGTCCCTCCCCTTGGGATAGGGACGCTGCAACACGGCGTGCAGTTTGCCGGCGAACAGCGAAGCCCGGTCGTGATGATGCAGCCGTAACGCGATATGGCGCCGCACAACGCTCGTAGTCAGTACGGCACCGATCGGCGGGTTGGTATCGACCTCCAGTTTGACGGACAACGATTCGGTCTCATGCGGAGAAAGACCCAGTTCGTGCAGGAGGCCGGGAAAGCCGATAAACGCACTGTGCACGACCTTCCGATCGCTCACTTTCAAGGTTACCGCATACCCCTCCGCCTCCATCCGGGATCGAATCTGTCTCAGATACATCCGAAAATCGTACCGATCACGATCCTGTTCCAGCGCAAAATCCAGATCTTCCGAGTACCGGGGGATATTGTACAGGAAGCGCAATGAAGTTCCGCCGTGAAACGCCAGCGGTATCATGGCACCTGACCGCTGCAGGGACTCCAGAATCCGCGTCTGGAGGTATTCACGGGTCTGATTGCGTCCATGAAGCGAGGTCCGGGCGGATCGAATGGTCCGTTCCAAGTGCGCTTTCATAGCGTCTCGAACCCTTCCGTCTCTTCCGCCATCAGACTTCCGATGCATTGCCGCGCGCGATGTAATTTGGGTTTATGCAACCGGTCCGCGATGGCCTCCAGCCGTTCCGGATCGAGCCGGTTCATATGCTGGAGACGCAGCGCACGCAGAAAATCCAACCGATCACCGCCGGGCTCCAGGTAGATAAGATCCATCAACGCCTTTTCCAGTGTGGCGACAAACGCCTGTCGCCCCTCTCCGATGTCCATCGCCTGATAGCCGAACAACCATGCACGCCTGATATGCCGGTATTCGAAACGTCCCAGAGGCGTGTCTCTGACGCCCGGACGATCGGTCGTCACGCTGGTCACCGTCGGCACGTATTCCGGAATCAGATGCGCGAACGCCAGCGCGGATTGCAGGCTGACGTAGGATCCGCGGACCAGGCGGTTGGCGATCAGAAACGGGTGAGGTGCGGTTTTCCGATACGGCGGCGCCGGCGCGTATAACCCACGGCGAAGCTGATACAGTTTCCCAGCTTTCACCCAGCGTGATAACTGACGGCGAATATGTGATGGATCAACCGATCCCGACAGCAGCATACCGGTATCGAACATCGGTTCATCAGCGATGATATAGAGCAGCTCGTCGAATTTCATACTTGTAATATGACCTAAATGGCAAATTACTGCAATAAAATTAATTAGGTTGCCTGTTGGGATTGCGGTTTCTTTCCGGTAATACGCCACTTCGGCGGCCAATATGGTGCTATCCACCCAGTCTAATGGAGTTGATAGTCCATCAGGTCAATCGATTCCCTTGACGGATAATGCGTGGCGTGGATCCGCTTGAACAGTTCAGCGAGTGCATGCATCGCGGTAAAACAGCGATGTTCTTCGAAACCCCGCAGTTTGCTGCGGGGTTAGCGAACAGGCTTCCAAATAACGGTTTTTGATTCCATTGCAACGACGCGAAGCACGGGCACCAGAAGCACCGTTAGTATGAGCATCCGGTTTAACCTCATGATGATCATTCTTCTCGTTTATTAACTTTCTCGTTGAGACGTTGTAATGCAATAAGATATAGGGATTTTCCAGGCGTGCTCGTCCGCCGCCCTACTACGATGTCGGTCGGCTTCACTGAAAAATAACAACCTGCGTTGTTGCATTGGAATATTATTCAGACTTTTAAGACGACCTATCCTATTGTCAAGCACGATCCGTCCCCGCATCAGAAGTGTAGTGTCGGAAATTCCGCCTCGATAGATCATGATGTCATACGTTCCGGCGATTGTTTTCATCCGGATACCACCTCGACTGAGGGTGGTGCAGGGCGCGGGTTTATGACACGCCGATCCAGCGAACTGGCGCCTGTCCGGGAACGTGTAAAACGATCGAAGATGATGGTTGACGTTCTGCTAACCTGCCCGTATACTGCATGATATGATGCGGATTATTACGCGAAAACGCCTGCGCGCGTAAGCTGAGCAATATCCGAGCGCCGGTCCCTCGCTTGAACACTGGGAAAAGATTACGCTTGCGGCAGAATAGAAGCATCCTACCGATGTAAAAACCACCTTTCACGACGTAGACCCGGTCCAAGTCGCCAGCGGAAACACGGTCTATGTCTTCAACATCGAACGGAACCGGCATCGGCTTGTGGCGGCGATCCATTTCAATACGGGTCTCGTGTACGTGCTGCGTATTATGACTCATCAGGCATACGACCGGCATCAATGGAAGGCAGACCTGTGACGACGACTATGCACACCATATATCGAGACGCGCTGCCGGATACGTTTGACGCGCTTAACGCCCTGCAGCAGTTGCGTCCGATTCGCGATGAGGCGGACTACGAACAGGTGGCCAGGCTGGCGGATGGTCTAGCCGTGCTGAACCAACGCTCCCGGGATCAGGAAGACTATCTTGAGACCCTGAACGAACTGATCAGCAAGTATGATGAAACCCATTACACCCGGAACCTGTCCCACATCACGTCATTGGATGCGCTGAAATACCTGATGGAATGCCATGACATGGCACTGGACCAATTGGCGCGCATCCTGCAGGTCGATCCGGTGCAGGTTCAGAACATTTTTGAAAAAGGAGGATAGACATGAATTTTTCCAGTCTGATAAAATGGATAGCGACAGTGCTTGGCATTGTAATTTTTCTCATGTGCAATCTATCGGCATTGGCTGGTGAGGTTCTTGCGGATATTCCTGCGATTGCTACGAAATCCCAAGCTGAAGTGGCGAAATTACTCGGTAGCCCAACATCCCAAAGCAAGTCAAAATATGGCGCTAAATGTGTATATTCTAAAGGTGCTATAGAAATCGTCTTTATCAATGGAAAGGCAGATTGGATAACGGTTTACTTACCCAACGCGTCATACAGCAAGGAGGCGTTAGCATTTCTGAAGCTACCTGTGAAGTCTCCCACTTTCAGCAATGCTAACGTTATCAGATGGACAAACCTACCTGGATTGCTAGAAGTAAGCATTTTCCCGTCAGGCAATAAGGTAGATTACGAGTATATCAAGGTAAAAACGAAATGATTCGGTGGTGGTTCTAACCAATCGCTTAAGAGGCCGGTCCTTCGTTGGCGTGGTTTTCAGCCTCTGGGCGGTCTACAACCGTCTTCGGCTGGTGGATGCTCTGCCGATTTCCCCGTCCCGCCCCTTAGTTTGGATTAGACCGCATAAAAGTATGTCGAATTTGGATCGCGTCTACGCTGAAAATCTATGTGGCTTTGTTGCGGGAGAGGCTTTGAAGGGGCGAGCGAGAAGGCTATGGCAACCCCCTGCCGTTATTCTTCTCCGGCTCGGTTACGCGCCTCGCGGCCCCGGTCCGGCGTGGGATCCGCCACCAGACCATACATGAGCCGACCTTCGTGATCCTCCGGTAAATACTCCGTAATGGGCATTCCCTCCGGAGTGACAAACAGCAGACAGTGACAGTATTTGTAAATCTTCATCTCGTCACAGGCGCAGACCCACTCACGGCTACGCTCCACTTCGGCCTTTTTGTCCGGATAAAAGTTGCACGGGCACAACGGACGACCTAACTCGTCCATGTGCGCGGCCAGACCGTTGATCACCGATTGGGTCACCTCGGTGTCCGGATGCGCCACCGTACCGGTTTTTTCCCAGTATTTCTGTACATAATTGTGCATTCGTGTCAGACTTTTCTCCGAAGGCATGTGCTATATACTCCCTTATTTTAAGTTTTTTCGACGCCCTATGGTAAAATCTGCTCTCCGAAGAACCTCATTGAGGGAACCGGGGAGCCCCCGAGCTTTCGAGCAGACTCTCATTCCCGCACACCCAATTTATCGTATCCCGTCTTTGCTGTCAACCATCCGAAACACAGTAAATTTTGAAGTGTACACGTGCCCCTATTGTATATAGGGATCGAATCTGCCCTGTCCCTTTTGATATTTGCTTTTTTCTACTATAAGGAGCGGCCCATGGCATTCTTCGATATCGAGACGCGGCTTTATGACCGGTGCGCTTGCGGGTGGCGCCGCGCTGGCGCTAAACAGCCAACTTGCCATTGCCCAGCAGATGATTACCGGGCGCAAGCCTACGATCGAAACCATACACGGCAGGGGGATTGCGTCCGGCATGGTGCGCATGAATCTCAACGAAAACCCGCTGGGGCCGTCGCCGCTGGCGATCAAAGCCATCGCCGACAACATGTTTGCCATCAATCGGTACGGGACCGAAGAGCGCGAAGCCATCGAAGCGCTGGCATGGTTCGAAGGCGTAACGCTTCCCAAACGCGAACAAGGTCAGATGGACGAGATGACCATGTTCCGCGGACCGGCCAGTCCGTATCTGATGACCGCCGGTTCCAGCCAGGTATTGGGACTGCTGACCTTGGCTTTTCTGAGCCGTTCCGGCGGCGAAGTCGTCGAAGCCAAATACGGCTACGGTCAGATTGCCCGCTCCGGCGACATGTACAAACAAATGTTCGGGGTCAATATCAATACCATTCTTGCGCCCATGACACCGGGTTACAAACACGACCTCGACGCCATGGCCAAAGCCATCACACCCAAAACCACGATGGTCGTGATCACCAACCCGAACAATCCAACCGGAACCTTGCTCGAAGTCGCCGAAATCGAAGCCTTTGTCAAAAAAGTACCCGGCAACGTGCTCGTCGTAGTGGATGAAGCCTATATCCATTTTGCCGAACACGATCCGGTCCTGTCGGTTATTCCGTTGGTCTCCAAATATGAAAACCTCGTCGCCGTGCGGACGTTCTCCAAGGCGTATGCCATGGCGGGTCTGCGGTTGGGTTATTCTGTGTCGTCGCAGAAGGTAAAAGCGGAGATGATGAAATACTTCAACGGCGGTCCGAGCATTCTGGCCAATGTCGCCGGCAAAGCGGCCGTGGAAGACCTCGAACACCTCCAGCGCTCGCGCGAGACGGTCTGGTCGTTCAAAAAACGTTGCTATGCCGAGTTTGAGAAAATGGGGTTCTCTTATATCCCGACGCAGGGCACGTTTATCATGGTCGATCTCAAACGCGAAGCAGGACCGGTCGTCCGCGAAATGCGCAAACGCAACGTCATGATCAGCAACCGTCGGCAGGAGGAATTCAAAAACTGGATTCGCGTTTCCGCCGGTACGGAAGACGAAACCGAAGTATTTCTCCAAACCCTCAAAGAGGTGCTTACCACGACGATCTGACACGCCGGGGACGAAGACCACCGGACGGGAGAGATGCTTGGGCGTCTCTCCCGTTTTTCGTTTGAAAAGGGGACAAAAGTGCCAAACGGTTTTCGCCGTTTTGTAGTTCACAGTCCTATACGCCGGATAGACGAGTTTCGCCGTCTCGCAGAAGAAGCGGAACGGCTACGGTCTTGGGGCGAGGTGGTCGTCAACATCAGCACGCTCTCGGAGAAAAACCGCTATGAAATCCCCATCGGCGGCAGTCCGTGGCATGAATACGCCAGCCTAAATCCTACGCTGTTCAAATTTTTTCCCCATCCTATGCTTGCGCCCTATATTCCCGCCGATTTTGTAGCCCGGAACCGGGCGTTGCTGTTGGAAAAAGCCGCTATCCTTCGCGAGTTGGGGTTGAAAGCCGGATTTTGGAGTTACGACCCCAATATCCTGCCGGAGCGGTTTTTTGTCGATCACCCCGAACTGCGTGGCCCAAGGGTGGACCATCCGCGCCGAAGCCGCGAAGAGCCGTTTGCCCTGTGCGTAGACCGCTCGGACGTGCTGGACATGTACGCTTCCATGATGGCCGAACTGGTCCGTCTCGTTCCCGAAATGTCGGTCTATTCGTTTAAGACCAATGACGCGGGAACCGGATTCTGCCGAGCCGAAAATCTGTACAGCGGTCCCAACGGCCCTACGTTCAGCCGCGCGCGCTCCGTAGGAGAGCGGGTACGGGGATTTCTCCATGCGTTGTTGCGCGGAGCGGCAGAGGCGGACGGCGCGGTCGATATTTTTATGTCCGGCTATATCACCGAAAACGAACTGGACAAAATACTGCCGCATCTTCCGGAACGGACCTATCTCGAAGCCCGTACCCCTAAAGCCATCACGATCGGCAGTCCGATCAACGAGACGTATCCCGTGGTCGGCGTGTTTGAACCCCTCGGTCTTATGGAGCGACTCGAACGGCTACGCGATCCGGAAGTCAAAACCGTTTTTATCGGGCTGCGCGCCATGTATGACCGAGGATACGAGACGATCGAGACTTCGGCGCGTATCCTCGATCTTGTCGAAGATTATGTGAAAAGACCGTACGCGGGGTTGTGGGCACGGCTTCGGCGGCTGCACGAGCTAAGCGAGAAATGGGGCGGACCTGATCATGCCGACCGGTTGTTCGAGGCATTTTCGACGATGCGGCAAACCTTTGCGCTCAAAGCCACAACAGCCGGGCAACTGGGTACTTAAAGCGGCGGCGTTACCCAGCGGTGGATCACTCGCCCCTTGGTTATCAAACCCGATCTGCTGACGCCGGAAGAGGAGGCCTTTTTTCTGTCATATATCTTCAACATCCACGAACACGAAGCCCGTGAAGACTATATTGACCTTGCCGGTAGCCGTCTGGTTCCCGACTGTCTGCCTCCCACACGTGACGATCCGCGTATTCCGGCGATACACGGGGTGGCAGCACAACTCCGCGAGACCGCAGGGATGCTGGAAACGATGCCGGACAATGACGACACGTCGTGGCTATATCGTCTGGCGCTGTCGCTACGGCTGTGGGCCAATCTCTTGCGCACTTCGAACAATTTCTACGGGGTTCAGTTGATCCGGGATCGCTGCCGGGAAGCGCTAAACGGCCCACCCCGGATACCTTCCAAAATACCGACGTGGACGGGCGACCCTCATCTGTTGGCGTTTAACGAAATCCGGCGCGAGGAATATGACAACGCCTATGAACTGCTCACGCTGCTGGAAGACGGCGGGATCACGCGGATCGTGCGCGCACCGGTCGGCGAAGCGGATGCGTTTACCCTCGAACCCGAGCTGATCGAGCACCTCCGCCGGAAAATCGCCGTCATGCGTGCCCACTGGCTCGATGGCGAACGGTATCTGACATCTCCGTTCAAATGATCACTGGACGATCAGCTTTACCGTGTGGGGGGGGAGGGGGGGGGAGACAAAAAATAGATACGGGCATCCGGCGTCACCCCACATAAGATCGGCGTCCGCCTCGGATTCGATCTGAGCCAGAAATACGCCGGAGGCTGGTGTTTCGTCATCCTGCACCCAGTCGGGATACCCCCATAGACGCGAATAGGCGTCGCGTGCGCCCACGATCCGCTCGACCGCCTTGTCGTAGGCATCCTGCGGATCACCCGGATCGATGGTCTTGGCTATATGTTTGGCTTCGAGAGACACACGGTCCAAGCCCCGCCACGAAGGCAGTGAGGATACGGTTTCAAACCGGATCCGGCAACAGCGCGTTTCCTCTGTCTCCGGAATTTCCGTATCTCCCATCGCGGCAAGATCGGAGGTGGGATAGAAACGGACGATCCACAGCCCCTCTTGTTCATCCGGCGCGCCCCATGGCGCACATGCCCGGCAATAGAAAAAGGTAAAGAACCCGCCGGGTAAAACCGCCGGGGTTGTCTGTCCGAGATCGACTTGACAGATAAACGACAGGGGGCTTTTGCATCCCATGCAGACCGGCCAGATTTCACCGTGTGTCATATAGGGCAGGCCGCCGAATTTGGAAACCGTTCGTCCCGGATCGGCTTCTACAGGCTCCCGGATCATCAGCACCGTTTTTTGGATCAGACGCCCCAGCGTTTCGTCAAGTTGGGGTTTCATCGAGACTCCCGTGATAAGGACATATCCGGTGGGGGCAGGTGCATAAAAACGATCCAAATGTAATACGAAGGTTTTGGACCGGGCAACGAAAATATGGAAAAGGCAGACGTATGAAAGCGGTCTTTTTAGGCTTGACGGGGCTTGTACGTCAAGTTAACGTGATAAAAATCCGAACATAAGTTTGACCGCAGATGGCATCGGCCCGAAACGCTGGAAAAGGATATCGTAATGTCGCTGACTCCGGAAGAGGTACATCGATTTTTCGACTTGGGATATCTGGTCAAGCCGGGTTTGTACACGACGGCGGATCTTCAGCCGCTCAAAGACGCCATCGCCACGATCGTCGATACGGAAGCCACTCGATATGTTGCGGAAGGCAAGTTGACATCCGGTCATGATGGGGAGGGCTTTGAGCGGCGTTTGGCGTGTATCTACGCCGAATCGCCGGAAACGGGTGTAGCGATTTCAGCTGCCATCATGGGCAAGGGCGGCGGCGGATTTAGCGGCGGCGAGATGCTATCGCTTTTGCGCCATCCTCCGCTGGTAGATTGTATTTGCAGTCTGGTAGGACCGGATGTCATAGGTGCTTCGGCCTACCGAATACGGATCAAGATGCCCGGCTACCCCGGTGGCGAGGTGCCGTGGCATCAGGATTCGGGATATTTTCTGCCCCACTGCGACCACCACCTGATGGTCACTTGCTGGATTCCACTGGTAGACGCCACCTTGGAAAACGGCTGTCTGTATGTGATCCCATGTGGTCACCGAAGCGGCATTCTCCGCCACTATACGGGTGGGCATGCAGGATTTCTCGAAATACCCGGAGCGGAACTGCCTGCGGAAAAACCCGTTCCCATCGAAATAAAAGCCGGAGGCGCGTTGTTTCTGACCAATTTGACGCCACACGCCTCGTTTGCCAACCGGTCTTCGATCGTGCGGTGGAGCATCGACCTGAGATATCAGGGGGTGTCCGCACCAAACAACATAGACGAAGCCCCCGAAACCTACACGCCCGAACGCGAGATGGGCACTATGGCTTGTCATCCAAGCGAAGCCGATTTTGTGATTCGGGATACGCAGCACCCTGGGCGCGAGATCAGCACCCCGGAGGCGTTCAAAAACCTGCGCGACCGCTACGAAAACGCGCGCCCATACAGTCCGGGGCGCGGCTGGACGCCGTTGTCCGAGCGAAAACCTTAACCTCGGCCCTTACGGTTCCTCGTTAAACAAACTGCTTACCGACTCTCCGTTGTGTATACGGCGAATCGTCTCGGCGAGTATCGGCGCGATCGTCAAGACCGTCATATTCGGAAGGCGTTTTTCTTCCGGAATCGGTACGGAGTCGGTAACGACGATCTCGCGGATGCCGGTCTGCGTCCTAAATCGCTCGATGGCTTTGCCGCTGAAAATGGCGTGTGTGCAGGCGATAAAGATGTCTTTTACGTGGTGTTCCTTGAGTTGTTCGAGCAGTTGAATCGTCGTCCCCCCCGTAGCGATTTCGTCGTCCATTACGATGACGCTTTTGTTTTCCACATCGCCCACGATCCGCTCGATGATCACGGTCGTGTCGTCGATCCGCTGTTTCGTACCGGCGGCGACGGGCAGATCGAGTAGCCGGGCAAAGTGCGAGGCTTCTTTGGCATTGCCAAGGTCCGGCGAAACGACGACCGTATCGCGCAGATCGTATTTCCGAAAATGCGCGGCCATGACCTGAAGCGCGTTGAGGTGGTCTACTGGAACGCTGAAAAACCCGTGTACCTGCGCTTTGTGAAGCTGAAGCGTCAACACCCGGTCCGCGCCGGCGGCGACAAGCAGATCGGCCACCAGACGCGCCGCGATCGAGATACGCGGGGCGTCTTTTTTGTCCGAACGCGAATACGAAAAATACGGGATCACCGCGGTACGGCGCGCCGCCGATGCCCCCCGCGCAGCATCCAGCATGAGCAAAAGCTCCATGAGGTTTTCCTGCACGGGCGGACCGAGCGGCTGAATGATAAACACATCCGCCTCCCGACAATTGGCGTTGAGCTGGGTCTGGAGACAGTCGTTGCTAAAACGTGTCGTGGAGGAAGGGGAAAGCGCGAGATTCAGATGGTCGCAGACCTTAAGTGCCAACTCGTAATGCGACGATCCCGAAAAAATAACGATACGATTCATGCAGACTCCCCGAAATGAGAACAGTCCTTGCCGATGCCTAGCAGGTTACGCGTGAAAGGACGGGTTGCAAAGCACGTAGTGGTGTTACATGCGACCGATGGATTATTCACGGATATTATCTGGGTTGCATCTGCCGCCGTGCAATATGGGGGCTCATGTCGAACGGAGCACCGGAAGATAGATGTAAAAAGTCGTTCCTTTTCCGGGGTGACTCGAAACACCGATAAACCCGTTATGACGTTCCACGATGTTTCGACAAATGGGAAGCCCCAGCCCGGTCCCTTCACCGACGGATTTGGTGGTAAAAAACGGGTTGAATATCTGTGTCATGGTTTCCGGCGTCATCCCCGTGCCGTTGTCCTCGAAGACAATCCGAACAAAACGGTCGAAACGTTTCTCCGCCGCTCGCACTTGTTCTTAGGTGGCTCCGGTCACGCCATCGTGGTGGTGCAGGTCTTCCCACAATGCAGCGGCGTCCAAACACGAGGTGGTGACGGTGACGCTGCCACGCGAAACCATCGCATCGCCTGCATTGGTGAGGATATTGGCGAATACCTGCTGAATCTGCTGGGCATCGCCTCGTACGACAGGCAGATCGTCGGCAAGTCGGAGCGGCATCGAACCGATTTTTCGTTTGAGAATGTTGCCGAGAAACAGCGTCACCGTCGTCACGACCGCTTTGACGTCCACCGGGCCAAACGGTGTCATCTGGCGTCTGGAAAAATTTAAAATGTCCTGTACCAGCCGTCTGAGCGCCTCCGACTGCTCGCATACGATTTGAAGATACTGACGGCTTTTCGGGTCGAGTGTTCTGCCCGCACCGAGCAGAAGGTCCACATACCCCACGACCACCATCAACGGATTGTTGAGTTCGTGGACGATACTGGCGGCCAGTTGCCCCATGGCGGCGAGTCGTTCGGAGTGGATCAACTGATCGCGCGCTGTCTCCAACGCTGCTTATGCCTGCTGGAGTTCGTCGATCTTGCGTTCGAGCAGACGATTGCGTTCACGCAATTCTCCGTAGGAAACGTCAGTCTCGCGTTTTAGCGAAAGAAATTGCGTATAGATCTGTTCGAGATCATCTAAAAGACGCGCGTTTTCCTGCTTTAAGCGTTCCATTTCGGAAACGGCGCTTGATGCCTCGCCTGTGACATCATCGTGCGTCATGGTGTCTCCCGGTGTGAAAATGGATTCGACTGCAATCAAGAGTCCAGTGTTTTCGGCGTCAAGTATAAACCACGCAAGCTGTCTCATGCGTCACACGGGGAAGCCTGCACGACGGCGTATCGGGCGTTTGCACCATATCACGGGATGTTCAAAGCGGTTCGGCGAGTACTACGACCTGCTTTTTTACGATCTGCTCTCCGGTCTGTGGTCGGGTCATAACCACACGCAGAATATAAGGGCCTATGTGAAGCCTGCGCCGCAAATCGTCTTGGCCGTCCCAGATCAGCGAGCGTTTGGCTCCGGTAAGTGTTGCATCCGCTAAGGCTCTGACCCTTCGCCCGGACAAATCGTACAATTCGATGGTCAGTGCGGCGTACGGCGCGGGGATTTCCACGGCAATGACGGTTTCGTCTTCTACGCCGTCGTCGTTGGGTGAGAACGGGTTGGGTGTGACGTGTACGGTCATCTGTCGGGCGATTCTGTCGGCAAAAAGCGTGTTGCGCTTGCCGGGTGTGCCCCCGGCGTCTGCCGAAGGCCCCCAGCCCGCCACCGCATCGTTCCGATACCCCGGAAACAGCCGCTCGGCGGAGACCCCCGGCGCTGTGCTCCATTCGGACGCAAACTCGACGGCATCCATGAAACGCCCTGTCAGATCCTGCAGAGAGACCGTCGCACCGGTGTTACGCAGCGCATCCCAACGCGAAGGTTCAAAAACAGGACACGACACGTCGGGATACAGCGCCCGGAACCCCGCTTCGTCTTCGGTTACGATGGCATATCCGTCAGGGGGCAGTGCCGTATCGGGTGTCATACCACGTGGCATCGGCGTATCGCCGACGATAAGTTTCCAACCGGTTAGGTCTACAACGTCGTTGCTCCGATTGAACAGTTCTACCCATTCGGGGCGGTCGGAACCGGGGTCGAACATGATTTCGTTGATCGCCACGGTGTTCTCGGCAAAAGAAACGTCGAGGGTAACATACAGCGTGTCGTTACCGGGAACGGCATCTTCGGCAATCCGTGCCACCGCGATAAAAGCGAGTCTGCAGCCCGTTTGGGGTGTCCAACTACAAGTTAGCGTCGTAGAATCGTCCGGTGCAACGGGTGGAGCCGAAAGCCCCGCGATGTGCTCGTTTGCCGTGGGGTGTCCGTCGCCATCGTCATGGTAAAAATCCACGATGCCTTCCGCAAAACGGTCGAGCCCTTCGTTGCGAAGACGCACGGAAAAGGCTAAAGAGCGGCCTGCTTCGGGCTTTGGGGGAAAAATATCGAATATATACGGTGTCAGTCCGGCATCTTGCCGAGCCGGTGTGACACTGTTCCGGTATCCGGGTGTATGGCCTTCGGGGGCACGGGACAGCTTCCAGTTGTCTTTACCGTCGCCGTTGTCGGATCGTCTTTTTTCCCACGAGACCGACCCCGGTGGTGTGGCTCGTGTCCATGCAAAGGATGATGCGCCGGAAGGGCTATACAGCGTCACGACATCACCGGCGTTGCCTAGACCGTTACCGAGCGTTCGGTCGCCTCGGATCGTCACAAGAATCAGCAGGGCGGGATCAGCATAGTGACGTAGCGCTTCGTCATATTCTCCGGCATAGTCGGGGTCCACGACAAGCGCATACCCTCCCGGAGGGAGTATCGTCCCGGCAAGTCCCACATCGTGCGGGCCGGTGTAATCGACGATGGTATCGTTGGTATCCGCCGTATCCGCAAGCCGCCAGTCGGCGATATTCACCGGTGTTTCTCCGGTATGGTACAACTCGACAAACTCGCCGGTGGATTCCGAAATGGGATCGGCCAGGACTTCGTTAAGCACCACCTGCGGCGGTTCGGCAAATACCGGAAACACTCGAACGATTACCCAGCCGGCTATCGCAGTCGCTATGCAATGTTTCATATTTACCTCCGGGATTCACAGTCGCGCAAACCATCGTTTCCTCGAACGCTTTTTTCGTTGACGGGTCTGTGGTCTACGGGCATCTTGAGACAAGGTTTGAAAAGGAGTCGCTTTTACCCTTTGGTCTTTTTCGAGGAGAAACGATAGATGAGTCACGCCGAGGAAACGCTCCGACGCACACCGCTGTTTGACCGTCATGTCGAAACGGGGGCCAGGATGGTACCCTTCGGGGGATGGGAAATGCCGGTTCAGTACGAGGGCATCCTCGCCGAACACCACGCCGTGCGCAACGCCGTCGGACTGTTTGACGTTTCTCACATGGGACGGGCGGAGATACGCGGGGCGGAAGCGCTTGCGTTTGTAAACCATATTACCGTCAATGACGCTACGCGTCTGGCGCCGTTTGAGTCCCAGTATTCGGCGGCGTGCGATGAAAACGGTGGCATCGTAGACGATTTGCTCGTGTATCGCTGTCCGGATCGTATGTTGATCGTATTCAACGCGGGCAACCGCGACAAAGACATGGCTTGGATGTGTCGGCATCTTTCCGGTTTCGATGCGCAGATCACAGATGTGAGCGACGCTACAGCGTTGATCGCCTTGCAGGGGCCACGCGCCGAACAAACACTCGACCGGATCGTCGATAGATCCGTTGCTTTGCTGGGGTTTCAGCAGTTTTGCGAGGGCAAAGTCGCTGGGATTGAGGCACGTATTTTCCGAACAGGATATACAGGCGAGGACGGCTTTGAAATCTGGTATCCGGCGGATCAGGCCCGAAAAGTGTGGGATGCCGTGCTGACAGAAGGGGCCGACTTGGGGATCAAGCCGTGCGGGTTGGGCGCGCGCGATACCTTACGGCTCGAGGCGGGACTTTGTCTGTATGGCCATGAAATCGACGAGACCACCCACCCGCTCGAAGCGGGACTGGGGTGGATCACCAAACTCAAAAAGCCGGATTTTATCGGGAAAACGGCGTTGCTGAGGATAAAAACCGAAAGATTGCGGCGCAGACTCGTCGGGTTCCGGATGCTCGAACGCGCCATTCCGCGTCAGGGATGTCCGATTCTTGTGGAGGGCCTCCCGGCGGGTGTGTGCGTCAGCGGCACGATATCCCCCACGCTTGGTTATGGGATCGGAACGGGCTTTGTCCCGGTGCAGACCGCCCTTCCCGGAACACGGATAGATATCGACATTCGGGGCAAATGTGCCCCAGCTGAGGTGGTCAAGCTACCCTTTTATACCGAGGGTAGCAGAAGATGAGGTGCGTCCGGCAGGATTGGGTGTTTCATCGGAATCGCCGGGGTCTTCGGTTTTGGCTAAATAAAACCTGCCGATGACCGCGTCAAAAGTGTCCCCATCCTCGCGTACCATCTGGTACGTCCCTTCCATGGTTCCCCACTCGGTGTCGATCGGGCAGAAACTTTCGTATTCGTGGGTATACCCCGGCGGAAGTTCCGGCTGAAGCCCGATTACCCCCGGTCCCCGGACGTCGTTTCGTTTACCGTCGGCGTTGATGATGATCCAGTGCCGCGCGAGCAATTTTGCCCACCGATCACCTTCATTCGAGAGAACAACCCGGTAGGAAAATACGCACTGGGGCTGTCCGGGATGCGAATATTCGGGCATGTATCGGGGGAATACCTGTACGCGAATGCCTTGTGTGGTGGTATCCGAACCAAGCGAGCGGGCCATAGCGTTTCCTCTTTGTGTTAAAAACGAAAAACGATACAAGGTTGAACCGGGTAGCGCCCCGCACGCGCGCCGTATAGGGCTGTGCCATGGGGATGTTGCGCCGTTTCCGGTGTCTCGATGCGCAAAACGACGGCTCCGTCCCGCGGCGCGGCGATCCACTCGTCCAGATCTTCACCGTCGATGACGATCCGCATTAGTTCTCCATAGCGTCCGGCTACACCGTTTATGTAGGACAATGCTCCGCGTGTGTCCGCCGGGGCATCTGCCAGCTCTACGTCCGCCCAATGGACATCATTTACCCAAATCGTCGTCTCCGAAGGATAGCCGTCCGGTTCGGTTTGGGGAATTTCCTCGCGTCCGGCGGATAGCTCGGCCCAGAACTCCATCGCTGTGACCCGGTTCAAGTCCAACGCTTTCGGCAGCACGATCCGGTATTCCGAAAACCCGGCCCCCATGGCAATCGCCACGTCGCCGTCGGATTTTATATCCTCGCTCCACACCGATGTGGTCGGCGCATGCGGGTCAAACCGGAGCACCGCGTAGTCGGCGTTTATCTCGACGCTGGGCAACGGCGTGTCAAAGGTTTCTACTTGGACAAAATTTCGGGCAACGACACGACCCAAACCGTCTTCCACCCACACCTGAAGCGTATACAACCGGTGTTCGTCCGGCAAGGCAACGCCGATGCGATGCGCCTTTTCCACCCGGTACGGGGTAAACGAAATCTCGATAGCACCGGTGTCCAAACCGAAATGGTCGTTCCCCCACGCATCCGTGGCATCCAGACGCCAGCGAAGCCTCGCCCCACGAACCGTTTTACCGGAAAAATGACTGGTCAGCGCGTCGATCTCAAAACGACTGCCCCCGGGAAGCGTCTGTCCCGGCGGACCGTCGAGAACCACCACATCCGGGGCATTGATCGACCGATAGTCGTAGCCAAACGACTTGACACTGCGGTCGTAGTTCATAACCCCGTTGTGTTCCCACTCGATGTCCTGCAATTCGGTATAGATATAGCCACAGATTTTTTCATGTCTTCTGAGTTCGTTGGTCAGGTATTTGAAACACCAGGATATGTCCTTGTCACCCGCGCCCGCGCTGATGCCGCCGTATTCGCTGTTCATCAACGGTTCGTCGTCCTGTACGTTGCCGCCGCAGTAGTTGAAACCGGAACCGAGATAGGTCTGCCGTACGACATTTTCGATGTGGTCACGCGCCTTTTCATAGTCGTTGATATAGAAATGCCAGCTATTGATCTGTGTCTCCACATGGTCATACAGACACGGCGAGTTGTCTTCCGCGAGCCGTGTCGGGTCAAGATGCCGCGTCAGACGGTACATGGCACGGACCCACTCTTGACGGTCCTTCATCTCTTTGTATGCATCACCGCCCAACCCCCATGTCTCATTAAAACAACACCACGCAATGATCGAAGGATGGTTGAAGTCGCGCGTGACAACAGCCCGCAAAAGGCTTTCCCATCGGGTCTGCGCATCGGGACCGTAGCCGGTGGAATCGAAATTGGGGATGTCGCACATCAACAGTACGCCGAGTCGGTCCGCCCAGTACAGAAAACGCGGGTCTTCTATCTTGATGTGGATCCGGAGAAAGTTAAATCCGAAGACGCGGGTACGGCGAAGGTCTTCTTGGATCGCCTCATCTGACGGGAACGTATACACCCCCCACGGGTTGAACGACTGGTTGAGCGCACCAAGGAGATACACAGGACGGTCGTTCAAAAAAATATACCGAGTCGTCGTACCCGGCAGTGTATCTATGGAGACCTTGCGCATCCCGAAATACGTATCGATGCGGTCCAGCGGACGACCGCCGTCGAGCAGTTCCACGGCAGCGGTGTACAGATGCGGTGTATCAGGGGACCAGAGCAAGGGGTTCGGGATCGGGACGACAATCGGCCCGGTCAACGCCGCTTCCTGGACGATCTCGGTCCCGGCGGGCGAAGAGATCGTCAGCCGCACACGCCCGTCGTGCAGCGTTCCCTCGGCATCTATGACAAACGTGGCCGTTTGCGTGTCGATATCCGGGGTGATGCGCACACCGACGATGTGTTCGACCGGACGGGGTTCCAGAAACACGGTCTGCCAGATACCGCTTGTCCGCGCATACCACCTCAGTTGTTTGCCACCCGGAAGCGCCGCATGATCGTTGGGGTCAAACACCCGCACCACGATCGCGGTGGTGGCTCCGGCGGTGCAAAACGGCGTAATGTCAAAGGAAAACGGTTCGTATCCACCCTGATGAACCCCCGCATACTGTCCGTTTACCCACACTTTGGTTTCCCAATCCGACGCGCCGAAGTGAAGGACAATGCGCCGATCGCCCCAGTGCGCGGGTACGACCGTCTGGGTGAGATACCAGCCGATTTCATGACGCGGCTCGGTCCGATAGTTGGAGACGTCCACCGCATCGGGGTCGAGAAAAGCGTGACGGCTAAACCAGTCGTCATTTGACGCGAGATGGCCTTCTTCCCAAGCCAGATGCGATTCCCATGCAAAGGGTACGACAATGCTGCGCGTAGGCGAAGGCGGTGTATGAAACCATGCTTCGCGCTCCCCTTCGTCGTTCGGGTCAAAGACAAACGACCAAACCCCGTTGAGGTTGAGCCAGTCGATCCCTTCGGTTTGTCCGCGCTTAAAATCCGGACGCGGATACTCCGGGCGTGGCATTTCGCCAAAGCTGAAATCCATATCGGGCGCATACCAAGCAGGGGACATCGAGGACTCCGATTTTTGATGTTGGATTGAAGAGATTCTGGCCGGATCGCCATGATGCGGTCCATGACACGTATATCGTTCTCAGGTGCGTGTCGAGGCGTCGAGCCCTGTAACCCCTACCAGTTCGCTGTCACGATAACGGAGCAAATTTCCTTTGTCCGTCATCGAACCTTGATGCCCGTGTATAATCCACTAAAAAGAAAACCCGCGCGCGGGATGGGAGCAAGGGAATTATGGGCGATGCGGCAGGGCTATGACCCGGATGTGGATTTGACGTTTTGCTGTCGGCGCTGTGTCGGCAGATACCGGAACAGCAATCCGCCGAGGATGAGCAAGCCGCCCATGGCTGTCGCCGAAGAGGGTATCTCCCCTATGATGGCCATCACGAGCACGATGTTGATCACGGGTTCGAGCAGGATGATGATCGAGGCTTCGTGCGCGGATACATGGCGAAGCGCGGAAATGTAGAGTACCGACGGCAGTGCCAGTTGCACCGCGGCCATGCCGGCCAGTGCCCACAACTGTCCCACACTTACATCCGTAACAATGTCCGTGATGATCAACAGGGTGATCGCCATGCCTGCGTGGTGCAGAAACGCGAGATATACGGGATGGAAATCGCGCAGACGCCGGATCAGTACGGTATACACGGCAAACGCGACCCCGCTTGCCGCGCCATAGCCGATACCCGACAGGTCGTGTGTTTCGGTTTCTCCAAAAAAAATCACTGCCATGCCGACTACGCAGCAGACAAGCGCCGTGAGACTGCGGCGGTCGGGCATTTCCTTGAGATATACGGCGCTCAGGGCAAAGACATATATCGGCGCGGTGTACAACAGCAGACTTGCGTTGGCGGCGGTGGTGGTCTTGGTGGCGATGATAAAAAACGACGTGGTCATGGCGTACGAGGGCACCGACGCCAGCATCAGCGGATGCGGGATCACGATACGGTTTTTGACAAAAGGCAGGAGGACCAGCGCGGTAAACATGCTACGGTAAAAGGTGATCGTGACAGGATCCAAATCGATGGATTTGATGATGGTTCCGCCCAGCCCCCACAGACAAGGGGCGGCCAACAGCATCATCCGAGGGGAGACGTGGATTTTCACGAGGCGGAGAACACACTGACGTTTGCGTTGAACGGCACGCTAAAGCTGTAGCGCCGGGTTGCGGAGCACACCGAGTTTGGGAGCCGATATCTCGACGATGTCGCCGTGCATCAGACACCGGTCGTTGGGGACCATGATGCCGGTTCCCGTCGAAACGACCGTCCCTGGAGGAATCGGGTTGTGTCGATACAGGTACTCGTTGAGTTCGTCGAGTTTGCGCGCAAGCTGTGACGTGTTGGCGCTTCCCTCGTAGACGACGGTCTCGCCCCGCAAAATCCGACAGGTGATCTCGATACCGTACGGGTCGGGGATTTCGTCGGGTGTCACCAGCATGGGGCCGATGGCGCAGCATCCGGTAAAAATTTTGGACTGGGTCAGATACAGCGGGTTTTCGCGTTCCAAATCCCATGCGGATACGTCGTTGCACAGTGTAAAACCCACGATTTCGCCGTCCACGCCGAGCATATAGGCCAATTCCGGTTCGGTGGCGGTAAGCGTCGAGTCGCTCCGTATGCCGATGGGCGCGTTGGGACCGGCGCACCGCGACGCGGTAGCCTTGAAAAACGCCTCCGGACGCGGCGAATGATATACCCGGTCGTAGATCGACTGGTGCGAGTCTTCGTCCCGAATCTGCGCACTCCGTTTATACGTGACGCCAAACCCCCATACTTCGGGTGGAAACACGGGCATCACCAAATGCGCAACCCCGGCATCCGGTTCGCAGTCGAGCAGGTCGTAGGCGTACTCCTCCGCATCGTCTTTTATCATGCGTCCGGCGAGTTCGGTAAGCGACATCCGAGTGGTCATGGCGATGTTGAGCAGGTCGTTGATCGACCCTATCTCTCCGTCGCCCGTCAAGTCGATGACGGTGGAACCCTTGAGTACGCCGACACCCGTACCGCGCCCCGGATCGTAGAATTGCACCAGTTTCATGAAAAAACTCCTTCCGTACAACGATTGAGTAAGGATAAAGTTTACTTTGCTTTGCCGTGTATCAATGCCCCGAACCCCGCCGAAATGCAAGGACTTTTTGGCCGTGCACAGGGCTTTGATGAAGCCTTTCCCTCTTCGGATGTATAAGAGGTTGTTGCCTTAAACCAAGCTGCGCCTATGGAGAAGTCTGAAGACGGCGCTATTTTCTTTTTTTTTCTCCTTTGGAGGCATCATGGACACCCCGCAGGAACGACAGCACGGAAACGGCAAATCCGGATTTGCGCCGGAGCGGCGTCATTTTCTCAAAACGGTAGGCGGAGCGGCGGGACTGGCGGCGTTATTTGGCGCGGATGCGCTACGCGGTGTCGAGGCGGCAGTAGCCGGAACCACTGGGATGACTCCGCAACAGGCCGCCGCCGAAGAAACGTTGTGGAGCGAAGTCCAGCAGGCGTTTTCCATAAGCCGCAGTCTGGTCAATCTGGACAACGGGTATACCTGTCCGGCCCCGCGTGTCGTCACCGAAGCCGTTATTCGGTATATCTGGGAACAGGAACCCGTGCCGTATGGTCCGTATGTACAGGAGTCCAGAGACAAAATGGCGGTCGTAAAAACGGGGTTGGCGCGTATCTTTGGTTGCGATACCGGGGAAATCGCGGTTGTGCGCAACGCCACCGAAGCGCTCAAGACCGTTCTGTACGGTTTTCCGCTCAAACCGGGCGACGAGGTGCTTACCACGACGCAGGACTATGGCTCGATGGTGGCCACGCTACGTCACCGCGAACAGCGCGGCGGGATCAAACTCACCCAGATCGACATCCCCGCGCCGCCCAAATCGATGGACGAGGTGGTCGGGCTTTTCGAACGTGCCTTCACCCCGAAAACACGGTTTATCTTTGTGTCGCACATCAGCTACACGACCGTGATGATCTTTCCCGTCAAAAAAATCTGCGATATGGCGCACGAGCGTGGTCTCGAGGTCGTGGTGGACGGCGCTCATGCGTACGGACATTTGGACTTCAAACACGCGGATCTCGACTGCGACTATTACGGCACAAGTTTGCACAAGTGGCTGTTGGCGCCCAAGGGCACGGGTATGCTCTACATCCGAAAGCCGTATATCGAAAAAATCCCACCGCTTATGTCCGGCCCCTCACCCAGACAGAACGCAAGGATGAGAAAATACGAATCCGTAGGCACGCAGTCGATGGCGCCGCTTATTGCCATTGGAGAAGCGATTGCTTTTCACAACGCCATCGGATCAAAAAGAAAAGAGGAGCGGCTAAGGTATCTCAAAAACTACTGGGCCGGCAGGTTGCAGAAGACTTCGAAAATCAAACTGTATACGTCGTTGGTTCCGGAGATGAGCGCGGGGCTTGCCGCCGTAGGCATCGACGGGGTCGATATGACCGGGTTGCAAGAGTATCTGTGGGAGGAGCATCGCATTCGAACGTCGCGAGGTATTTACGCGCGTGGCGAGGAGGTGCAGTGGGTGCGGGTCACGGTCAGCCTGTATACCGCCCCGTCCGAATTGGACTAATTCTGCGACGTGATGGAAGACGTGGCGAAAAACGGACTGCCCGAACCGTACAAAAGCATGAAACCCGATCCAACGCGGCTCAACCCCGGCATGGACGCTCCACCGTCGCCGGGCAGTGGAGGGTAAGTCAGGGATGGCACTCATACCCCGCACTCGGCACGCTTGCGTGTTTTTTCCGGACAGGGCAAGTTGGGGATAGGCGTCTACCCGTCGGACAGCCGTATCGCCATCCGGATGGCG
>VGJU01000042.1 GCA_016867335.1 Candidatus Zixiibacteriota bacterium
CAGCAGCGGCAGACTTTGTTCACCCATGTTTGAATTGCCGGGTTCGTTATACAGATCCCAGATGAGTACGCGCGGGTCCTGCCCGAAATGCCCCACCAGATCTTGGACATACCGCTGGAGATCCGGCCAGGCGGATGGATCGGCTATACGGCTGAACCCTGGGCTCGGCACCCACCCGCTGTTGTGGATACCGGGAACGGGATCCGCCTGGGGGCCCAGATATGGCTCTTTGCCGGAAAAGGCGCAGTCGCAGAACAGAATGATCATCGGACGGATGTGATGCCGGGCGGCGATGCGCAGGAACGAATCGAGGCGGCGTTTCATGCCCTGTGGGTCCGCCTCCCAGACGAGATACTGGATGAATATCCGGATGCTGTTGTACCTGGCCTGCTCCGCCCAGCCCAGTTCCTGATCGATGGTCTCGGGGTCGAATGTTTCCGCCTGCCACATTTCAGTCATGTTCACCGCGGTACGTGGCAGATAGTTGCAGCCGCGGATGACGCCGATGTCTCGATACCACACGTGCGCCTGTTCGGGTGTCCATTTCGAGGTCGACATGACACTCCTTTGGATGTTCGATCGCATACGGATCGAAAAACGGGGGATACATGGGGAGGACGAGGTGATAATGGTTCGTCCCCGTGGGAATCATTATCTCACGGTCATGCAGATTTTCGATGACGAATGTATCGACCTGCTTGCACATCTCGCGCACAGACCCATCGTGTCCATCAGGGGTCTCGCCCGCTTGACGTTGATCGGATAGCCCAAGCCCTGGCCATAGGCGATCATCCGGGGCCAGCCGTAAAACGGGGTCTTCAGGTACTCCTCGTCGATACGGCGCATCAGCTCCAGATTCAAGGCGACTCCGTGGCCGACTGGTAATACCAGGAAGAACGGGACAGCCCGACCCGTTCACATTGACGGCGAATGCTGAAGGACGGATGAGAGGTCTCGATCATGCTCCGTTTGACCTCAGGCGAAGCGGGCAGCTTTTTTTCAGCCACTCCAGTTCCATCCTCAGGCGGCCAATCTGCTCGTAGAGATCCAGCTCCAGCGCGTCTTGCTCCCGCTTGCGCCGGGCGACATCGTTGGTGAAAATCTGGGTGTCACCATCCAGCAAGTGGCGTTTCCACTGGCCCATCTGATTCGGATGGCCTTGATACTCGCTCGACAACTGGCTGATCGTCTTCGGCCCGGAAGCCACCGTCAAGCGTTTTTCAACTCGACTACGGCTTTCCGCTCACGTCCTGCTGGTATGATCAGTCGTGGCGTGTCTTTGTCGTAGTCATCGGTAGGTTGCCCGTCAAGCCACGCTGCAGCGATGCGGACGGAAGCTTCGTCCACCAGCGAAACATAGTGTGTCGTTGGCGTATCCGTTGCGTCCAGCCGGAAATGCAGCGTGGCCGGTTTTCGGTCGACGTAAAGATTGAGGTACAGGTAACAAAGCAAGGCAAATTCCATTTCGTGGTACGACGTCCGCCAGGGTTGTGCCTTGCGGCCATCGCCGAGAAGGGCACCATCGGGGGACACACCGTCGAAAAGACCGCCATGGATGGGATCGGTAAAGTAGGGGTTGTAAAATCTGGCGCTTGTGACAAAACGCTCTAAATGGACCTGTTCGCCGGTGAGGTGGTACAGGTGTAATTGAAGCAGCGAGCCGTAGATCTGAACCCACCACGAAACCGCTGCGTTTGCATCGGGCGTATGCGGCGGCGCAGCGGAAATGTTGTCGAGCCAGCCGCCCCGCTTGCTATCCCACCCGTATCGGGTTACCCGTTCGCCCAGCGCCAGGCCGCCCACCCGATAACGATCCTCGCCCGTCTGCCGATACAGCCCCAGGAACGACAGCGCGGCGGTAAGCTGGCCCCCCACCGGGATGCTCTCCCAGCCGCCGGCAGGCGGAATCCGCTGCCACTGCCGGTTAAAACGGGTGTTAAAGCCATGAATCCAGCCGTATTCGTCCCTCATGCGTTCCAGGGTGAGGTCGGTCAACTCCCGCTGCCACCTCATCACACCCGGGTCATGCGTCGCCAGCCACAGGTTGAGCGTCAGCGAGCCGACGTAGCCGTAGTGCGCGTGTTTGTTCTTGCTGTCGTCGTCGACGCTCAAATCGCGGTTAAGGGATTGAAAATACCCGCCGTAAACACGGTCGTAGCCGGCCGTTTGCTGGATGGCTACAGAATCGTTCACCGCCGATAGGGCACGGGGATCACCCGCGACGAAATAGTACAGCGTAAGCCCTACATTGGTGTACAACTGACAAGGGATGGATTTTCTCGGATCAAGCGGCTCGCCTTCCGGTGACAGGAGATCGAACCAGCCGCCATACCTGGTATCCCATGCCCGCTCCAAAAGATAATCGACACCTGCACGCGCGGCGTCGAGATACCGATCCTCACCGGAGAGGAGGTAGGCGGCTGAAAAGCCGAAGACCTGGCGGCTTATCATCGCGGGCATTTTGTTAGCCGGCGGAAACGGTCGCCAGTCACGCGCAAGGTTTAAGTGGAAAGCCCCATGTTCTTTGTCGGGCCCATGGGCGAGCCACAGCGGTATCAGTTGATCGAGCGCCAAACGTTGCCAAAACGCTCCGTCAAGTTTCTGTTCGGTATTAACTTTCATGGGGATACCCTCGTCGTCGCCGCCAACCGGTGCTTTCTTGCAAAATGTCGATCCGCGGCCCTTGCCGGGGCTTTAAAGATAGCCGTTCTGTGCCGGGTCGGCAAGATGAAGAGACCACGATAATCCGTAGTCGGCCTGTAGGGGATCCGGGGGAAAACGCTGTCGTCGAATCTCTGCAGCCCACCATCATCAGAATACACGATACCTGCCTTAACGTGTTGTCCACGCAGGATTTTCCACCGAATCTCCTCTTTACTTCCTCCACATTTCGCCGTACTTTATAAATTTTGGGGACTTGCGTGCTTCCATCCGCGCGATGAGGGCAGGATACAGTCCCGTACGATATAACCATGGCTTTGTAAAGGATCGTCGTGACACGAACTGTTCGCCGTTGGCTGGCCCTGAGTGGCTTGTTGATCGTCCTCTTAATCGCTACACGCATCCTCTGGGGGGTGGTTGTTCCACCGGCGATTTCTACACTGCGCGTCGCCCGTCAGCCCATAACGCAGACCATCGTGGCCACCGGGCGCGTCCGCGCCGATGCCCGCGTTCAGGTGAGCAGTCAGATCGCCGGAGTGGTGCTCGCAGTCCCGGTTCGGGAAGGCGACGCCATCGAGACGGGCCAATTGATGATCGAACTCGAACCCCACGAGCTTCAGGCGGTTGCCGCTCAGTCCCACGCCGCCGTTGCGCAGGCGAAGGCGAGCGTACTGCAACTGTGGCAGGTGCGACGGCCAGTTGCTCAGGCTACGCTTCGGCAGGCTGAGAGTGTTCTGAAGAAAGAGGAATCGGAATATAGGCGGGCAAGCACGCTGTATGAAGTCGGATCGACGAGTGTCGAAACCTACGAAGCCGCGCGGCAGGCGCTGGAAGCCGCCCGTGCCCAGAGAGACATCGCTCATGCACAGGCCGTAGGTTTGGATTCTGCCGGAGCAGACATTCGCATTGCCGAGGCGGCATTGATGGCAGCCCGCGCCGCGGAGCAGTCGGCTTTGGCACGGTTGGCCTACACCCGTATTCAGGCGCCGGGAACGGGTGTGGTTCTCACCCGCACCATAGAACCCGGCGATGCCGTTCAACCTGGCCGCATCCTCATGGAACTGGCGCTTGAAGCCAACGTGACGCTGAGTGTCGTGGCTGACGAGAAGAACCTCTCACGTCTCACTGTCGGGCAGCGGGCCGTCGTTTCGGCGGACGCTTTTCCTCTGCAACGGTTCGACGCTCAGGTATCTTACCTGTCCCCGGTCGTGGACCCGACACAGGGAGCCATAGAGATTCGCCTGGTGGTCCCTGATCCGCCGGCTTATCTGCGTCCCGATATGACCGTGTCGGTCGAAATCGAGATTGCCCGTCGCGACAGTGCCCTCGCGGTACCGCTCGAAGCCATCTATGAACCCAATAGTGCTGCTCCGTGGGCGTACACACTGCGGGACGGCGTTGTGGTACGCCAGCCGCTCAAGCTCGGAGCAATCGGCGCAAATTTCGCCGAAGTGACAGAAGGGCTGTCCGAGGGAGAAGCAGTGATCCCGGTCAGCAACCGCACCGTGACCGAAGGTAGCCAAGCCCGAAGTGGTAACTGACGTATGCGGTTCATCTGGATAGTCGCCATCCGTTTTCTGTACGAAGGCAAAACCCAATCCCTCCTCATTCTGACCGGTGTGGCTGTAGGCACGGCTGTTATTGTATTTCTGTCTTCCTTGATCACCGGTTTGCAGGAAAGCATCATCCAGCGGACCCTCGGCACACAGGCGCAGATCGTCATCCGCCCGCCGGATGAAATTCCCCGGACCCTGAACCCGGAGGCCGATGCCCGGGTCGAGCGGCCTGCACAGCGTCTTCGATCCATCGTGGGATGGGCTCAGGTCATTGACGTCGTGCGTCGGGTCTCCGGCCTCACCGCCATCGCACCGACCATTGCAGGACCAGGGTTTGCCCTTCGCAGTCGGGGTGCAAACGCGATCTCGCTGAGAGGGATAGATCCGGAAAGCTACACCGGAATTGTCGATCTGTCTCGCTATATCACAGCGGGAACTTTCCGTCTTGGCGCTTTCGAGACTGTCATCGGAACCGAACTGGCCCGGGATCTGGGCGTCAACGTGGGCGACAAGATTCGCCTTCAGACGGCAGGGGGGCGGACAACGGTTCTTAGAGTAAGCGGACTGATCGATGTGGGTTCCCGCGACCTGAATCTGCGCTGGGTGTTCGTGTCTCTCCGACAGGCCCAGACACTGCTCGGTGTGGAAGACGGCGTCTCTACCATCGAAGTGCGGGTCGATGATATTTTCTCGGCCACACCCATCGCGAAACAGATCGCTGACCGTACTGGCCTCCGGGCCGACAGTTGGATGACCTCCAACGCGCAACTAATGGTTGGGCTTCGCAGTCAGAGCGCATCCAGCGCCATGATCCAGGTATTCGTCGTTCTCGCCGTCGCCCTGGGAATTGCCAGTGTCCTGGCCGTTTCGGTCGTACAGAAAGCTCGGGAGATCGGTATCTTGCGTGCCGTGGGCACCAGCAAGTCGCAGATCCTCCACATCTTTTTGCTTCAGGGGCTGCTGGTGGGGCTTGTCGGTTCCGGTATTGGGATACTGGCCGGTATTGGTCTGTCGGTATTTTTTGCAGAACTCACGCGTAGTCCTGACGGGTCAGCCCTTTTTCCGTTGTCGTTGAGTTGGGCTCTCTATGCGCGGGCGATCGCGGTGGCGACGGTCGTCGGCGTGGTATCGGCGGCTCTGCCGGCACGGAGAGCGGCGCGTCTCGATCCGGCGGAGGTGATCCGCTATGGGTGAGCCTATCGTTCTGTTGAAAGAGGTTTCCAAAAACTATGAAGGAAAAACGATCACCCCGGTCCTGCACGGTATCGATCTGACCGTACAGCAAGGTGAGTTTACGGCTCTCATGGGACCGTCCGGGTCGGGAAAGAGTACGCTTCTCAACCTCTTGGGCTTGTTAGACCGACCGACAAGCGGAAGCATCCTGATCGCGGGAACGGATACAACGAGTCTGTCGGACGAGATGCGCACCCGGTTTCGGGGTGAAACCATCGGTTTCGTTTTTCAATTTCACCATCTTCTACCGGCCTTCACGGCGCTAGAGAACGTCATGCTGCCGGCCATGGCACGAGAGGGACATCAGACTCCTGCCATGCGGAAAACAGCCCTGGAACTTCTGGATGCCGTCGGGCTGTCGGCTCAGGCGCAGAAGATTCCCACTGAAATGTCCGGCGGACAACAACAGCGCGTGGCTGTCGCGCGGGCGCTGGCCATGAATCCCCGCCTCGTCCTTGCCGATGAGCCGACCGGCAATCTCGACACAAAGGCGGGGCAACAGGTGTTCGACCTGATGCGGCACGTTAACGCCTCTCGCGGGATAACCTTCCTGATCGTCACCCATGACGACCGTCTCGCCCATCGCTGTGACCGAATTGTCGAATTGGTCGATGGCGAGATCGCCCACGACCTGCCGAACGACCCCTTGCGCCAAACGCAGGTAGTTTAGCGCGCCTGCCGTTTATTTTTCGGCGATGCCGATGATACCAAACCGAGGCGTTTGCGCTGTTTGTTTCCGCCCCTGACGCATCCGTGACCCAGAGATGGGGGGTGACGTGGATCGCCGAGCGGCCACGAGCGCAGAATCTGAGGTGCTACACTAATGCCTCTCGGCGTAAGTGATTGTACCCCATGATAACCGTTTGTGGTGAGCCTGACAAACGGCCGCGCTTTTACTATGCGTTATTCCTTCTGCCTCGATGGACTAACTTCTTAAATAAAGTATCTCGCTTTACTTGACACATACCGAAGGCCGGTGTACTGTTTTGCCCCATCCCGACAGGTGAACTCGATCTGGAAACGGGTTGTATACGACGGGTTCGATTTTTTCGATTGTCTGGTACATCTCGATGATACACCCCTGGACAGTGGATGTCTTTTTGTGGTGGCGGGCAGTGATAAAATGGACCTCTGGAGCACGTAACCGGTTCTGATACCGCGCCCTACCTTCCGCCCGATGTCTACCATCCGATACATTGGAGTCCATTCCCGTTCCTGCGTAAGCCGACGATATCACTTTCTTCAACTACTTGATATGGCTGCTTCGCGCGTCTTGATAGCGCCTTTCTCGCTCGTTCTTGGGCTGACGGAGTAACTTTAAAACAGCCTCTGAGTAGCAATGGGACCGTAACGAACCGCAGCCCAGAGACCTTCCAATCCAAGGGTAAATGAGGAATATCATGAAAACGATCACCGGCAACATCCCCTTCATCGAGCCACCCGAGTGGGCCGTTCTCGAACGCAGTCTCATCGACCTCATGAACGGGGCTGTTGTTCCGGTGATGGAGAAATACGTACGTAATGATGGCTCCGTTCTGTGGCCGACGACGGAGGACTTCGCCAGTATCGACGGGCTGGATGACGCCTACGAGAGCTTCTTCAACTGGCCGGTATTTTACATGCTTGGCGGTGGCGATCACATCCTCGAGCTCTCCCACAAGACCTACGACGGCATCACCGCGCAGTTCGCCCGCTACGACAGCGGCCACGGACACCCGATGGTGGTTAAGGAGTACGAGCAGGGGTACGACTGGATGCATCAGGGGGAAGGGTACGTATTCTTCTACAGCCTCTGTCTGGCCGATCCGCAGTATGAAAAGAGCAGGGAGCGTGCGCGCCGTTATGCCGGCTTCTATCTCAACGAGGATCCCGACGCGATCAACTACGATCCCGAGAAGAAGATTATCCTCTGTCCCCACAACGGCAGCAAAGGGCCGGCATACCGGAACTTCGAAAACCGGCCGTACCACTATCCCCACTCATTCTGGAAGGTGTACCCACTGCCCTTCCTCGACATCGAGGGTCTCGACACGGTCGACGACCTGCAGAAACCGGGCATGGAAGAGAAAATGGCCCAGACCATGGTAAAACGCATGGCGCGGGGTGATGTGGCCTGCAACCTGGCATCCACCTCGCTGGTGACGAATGCATACCTCTTCGCCGGCGATGACAAGGAGAAATACAAGAGCTGGATCCTCGAGTACCTCGGTGCCTGGATCGAGCGCACGAAACAGAACTGTGGCATCCTACCGGACAATGTAGGCCACTCCGGCGAGATTGGCGAATGCATGGGCGGGAGGTGGTACGGCGGTTACTACGGCTGGTCCTGGCCCCACGGCTGGGGTACCCTCGGCGACGCCGTCACCAGCGCCGCTGAAAACGCACTGCTCCTCACCGGTGATCGCCACTATATGGAACTGCCGCGTTCTCAGATTGATTTGATGGCGTCCCACGGTAAGACAGTAGGAAACACCCTGCATGTTCCGGAGTGCCACAACGATAATGGCTGGTTCCAGGCCGGTCCGCTGCGGGCCGACTCGATGGCCCACATCTGGATAGCGAGCATGGCGGACGACGACATGGCGCGTATCGAGAAGCTGCGCAATCACGACGGAGGTGATTACAAGTCCATACAGTCCCATTACACCAAACACAACGGCGGTAACGATGCGCCGTGGATCGCCTACCTCCAGGGCGATTACCCGAACTACCCGGTCGAGATCCTCCGCCACAACCACGCCCAGGTCTATCAGTGTCTCGACTTCATGCGTCAGGATCAGCAGGATCCGGCCACCTACGGCGACTGGTATCTGCAGGTGCGCAATCCGATCAGTGTCGAGGGTCTCTTGCAACTCACCATGGGAGCGCCCCTTTTCATGTACAACGGCGGCCTGCTCCAGGCGCGACTACGCTACTTCGACGTCCAGCGTCGTCGTCCCGGTCTGCCGGACGATGTGGCGGCCCTGGTGGAAAAACTCAGCGACGAGGGCGCCGTCGTGCACCTGGTAAATCTGAGTCCGGCTGAAGATCGGGAACTTATCGTCCAGGGCGGGGCCTTCGGGGAACATCGGTTCAGGTCGGTCTCAGGGGACCGTCGGCGCGAACTGTCGGACGGCGAGGTTGGCGCTCACGGATCCGATCCGCAGCGCTACAGCCGGTGGGTGGCGGAGCAGATCGAGGCTTTCAGCATCGACGTCGACGACACGACCTTTGCCGTCCGTTTGGAACCGGGGTGCCGGGTGCGACTCGAACTCAGCATGGAGCGTTACAGCGCCGATCCGAGCTATCGGTTGCCATGGGATTGACCCGTGGCCATTAAATACGGTAGCGTCTGTCTCCCCTCCCGTTTCGGAAAGGGGTCAGAGGCTCGGTAAAGGGAGAACACGGTGTCAGCATCTATACGCATTGCTGTGCTGGGCATGGCGGATGATCATCTGTGGGGAAATCTTGATGACCTGATGAAACGGACGGATGTGACGCTTGTGGCGGGAGCGGATGCCAGTGCGGTTTTGCTGGAGCGGTTTCGGGCAAATACCGGTTGTGAGCGACTGTACGACCGGTATGAGACGTTGCTGGCCGCGGTAAAGCCGGATGCGGTGTATTGCTTCACCGCTCCGGCGCATCATGCGGATGTGGTCGTCCTGTGTGCGGCCCACGGCATACCGGTTATGGTGGAGAAGCCCATGGCCGCAACCCTGGAACAGGCGGATCGGATGCTGGCGGCAGCACGGCGGTCCGGTATCTGCCTGATGGTCAACTGGCCTACGGCTTGGTCACGTCCCCTGCGAACCGCTTTGCTGGTGGTGCAGGAAGGGCGCATCGGCGATCTGTGGCAGATCACCTGGCGGGGTGGCCATGCAGGACCGGACGTCATCGGTTGTTCGGATGAGTTCTGTGATTTCCTGTTTGACAAAGAACTGAACGGCGCCGGCGCCTTTGGCGATTTCGCCGGCTACGGGGCCAGCATCTGCCTCATGTTCATGGGCAGTTCGCCCAACAGCGTCATGGGCATGGCCGGGCGTCTGATAAAGAAGCACCTGCTGGTCGACGACAACGGCATTCTCCTGCTACGGTATCCAAACGCCATCTGCATGCTGGAGATGACCTGGATCGAGGTGGTTTCCTACGCGTCGCCCTTCTCTCCGGTGTTCTACGGGAGAGAAGGCACCCTTATTGCCGGAGAGAAAGTCATACTGAACACCCGGAAGAACCCGAATGGCATGGAAATAGCCTTGGACGACCTCCCGGACAGCCAGAAAAACGCCATTGATCATTTCCTGTTCTGCATCCGCAACGGCACAGCGCCCCAGGGCCAGACCTGTCCGGAGCTTTGCCGCAACGCCCAGGAGATTATGGAAGCAGGCCTGCGATCAGTGACCTCCGGTACGGAGGTGCAACTTCCGGTGGAGGACCACCTGTTTCGATGATAACCTGTTGTCTGGCTTTACCAGTTACAGTCAGTCGTTGAACCGGAGCCGCATCCGTTCTTTCAAATTGTGTGTGGGTCTGTAGCGGAGTGGGAGATCAGGCCAAAACGTGAGTCGCTGGAAGATCCCTTGGGTGTTGACAGGGAGGTTCCGGCAACAGAAATTTTCACCACGTCGCGGCGAGGAGCGTCGGTTGCGGATGACGCTTCACCGGCGACAGCATTGACGGCATAATCACATCAACAGAAAGGGCGTTACATGTTACGTATCGGAGTGATGGGCAGCGGGGGTATAATATCCAAACATATCGGGCACCTGGCGGGCCGAAAAGACGCAGGCATCGTCGCGCTGTGTGACGTGGATCCCAAACGCATAAAGGCCACGAACGACGCTTTTTTCAAGAATCATCCGGTCAAGGGTTACAGTACGGCAAAGGAAATGTACGGAAAGGGGAAACTGGACGCGGTCATTATCGCCACGCCACACACGCTTCACTACGAACACGCGATGCAAGCGTTGAAGGCAGGGTGTCACGTTTTTCTTGAAAAGCCGATGACCACTTCCTCGAAAGACGCTCGCAAGCTGGCGAAAAGGGCGGAAGAGACGCAAAAGATCATCGCAATCGGATACAACACGGCCTGTTCGAGAGCGTTTCGGTATCTGCGTCAACTTATCCAAACGGAAAAAATGGGCAAGCTGGAGATGGTCACCGGCTTTCTTTCCCAGAACTGGATGAAACTCACCGCCGGACTTTGGCGTCAGGATCCGACGCTGTCTGGTGGCGGTCAGGCCTACGACAGCGGTGCGCACATCATGAACAGCCTGCTGTGGAGCGTTGGGTCAGAGCCTGAAACCGTCTTCGCCCTGCTCGACAACAAAGGGTGCGCGGTCGACATCAACTCGGTCATGAGCGTCCGGTTTGCAAACGGCGTTCTCGCCAACATCACGGTCAGTGGTAATTGCGCGACGGACGGGACGCACATGGCATTCATCTTTGAAAACGGGCTTGTTGAGATTGACGGATGGGGGGGCGGCTGGATAAAAGTCAGGGCCAAAGACGTTGACTCCGAAATCCCGGCCGATATCAAGGAACTGTTTCCGATCATTAACTTTGTGGAGGCGATTCAGGGCAAGGCGGAAGTGGCTGCCACAGCGAAAAACGGCATCGACCACAGCCTGCTCATGGATTGCATTTACGCATCCGCTCGAACCGGGAAACCGATCACTGCCTCTAACCTGAAGAGATAGTGGACGATGGGAAGAATTGTCAAACCGGGTTATCATACGACCGGATGTAGAGCCTATCCGAAAATCTGGTCGTGGGATAAAGAATGAGCGTAGAGATTGCAGTCTGCGAGCTTTCCAGCCGTTCGACTCCAGAGTAGGTTTAAGGAACTCTCTCATGAAAATTACGGATATCAAACTCATCATCCTCGAAGACCCCGAACAGCCCCAGGGGTATTTCAAACTGCGCGAGGTGCCCGGACTGCGCCGTATTCAGTACACCCACGGCAGCCAGATGATACCGAACGACAGATACCTCAGGCAGAGCTTTCTCAAGGTGTTGACGGACGATGGAGTCGAAGGGATGTGCACCACCACCATGACGCCGATTCAGGTGGAGATTCTGCGGACGCAGGTGCTCGGGGAGAACCCTCTCGAACGGGAACGGCTGTACCAGATGCTCCACAAAGGCACGCGGTGGGTCTATCAACAGGCGGGCTGGTTTGGGGACTTCGACAACTGTCTGTGGGACCTATTCGGCAAGGTAACCTGTCTTCCGGTGTACGACCTGATTGGTCGCGTCCGGCCGCGCTTTCCGGTGTATCTGACGAGTGGGGAAAGCCCGCTGGAAGTCTATCTCGACGTAATTGATAAGGGCCGAGAATACGGTGTCAACGCGTATAAATTCCACACTTACAAGGGGGGGAAGGCGGATATTTCTATTTTCCGCGAGGTTCGTCGGATCGTCGGTCCCGACTATCTGCTGATGAACGACCCGGTCTGTTCGTATACGCTGGAAGAGGCGATCGAGGTGGGGCACGTCATGGAGGAACTGGGTTTCCTCTGGCTGGAAGAGCCGCTCCATGAACAGAAGGAGCGGCAGTACAGGAGACTGTGCAAGGCGCTGACGATGCCGGTCATGGGTAATGAGACACTCATGCACGACATCGGGCTTTCGACCCAGCGGCTGATGTCAGGGGCGACCGATCTGCTACGAGCCAACGCCCGGTTCGGAACGTCGCAGGTGCTCAAGATGGCCCATTTTGCGGAGATGTACGATACCAACATCGAGTTGAACCATGAAGGCGGGTTGTTTGGTCTCGTACACGCGCATTTAGGATGCTGCATCGACAATACAGGCTTCTTCGAGGCGGGTTCAGATAACTTAACCGGCCGAGGTCAGTGCTGGGGTCTGCTCAACCCCCCTCCCGTCGTCGACGGCCACCTGACGCCGCCCGACGGGCCGGGGTGGGGCGCCGAGTGGGACTGGGATCGCTTTAACCACATGACGGTAGAGACGCATTAGAGGCTGTAAGAAAGGGCGCTCTGTGGGCCAAGAAACGAGCGAGAGGCATTCGTTATCTGTATGTAACGCCTAAACCCATGCTCCGGATACGACCTGTCCGGCGCGCACCGTGAGCGCCGGTTCCCAACATCCCCCGGGTCGTTCCACTCCGTGGACGTCGCGCAAAGGCAACGCTGTGGGATTCCAGCGGAACACCGCCAGATCGGCACAGGCGCCGGGCGCCAGCGTCCCGATTTCTCCCGCCAGACCGAGCACCTGCGCCGGACGGCGGGTCACCCGTTCCCAGGCATCCGTTTCGGTCATCCCGATGGCCAGAAATTTGGAGACCGTGCGCGGCAAATCGTGCTGAGGAACAGAGCCTACATGCCGCACGTACTGGTCGGTGGAAACAGTGTCCGGCAGAAAACCTTGCTTTAACGCCGCTTCGGCCACGTCAAAGCTAAACGATTGCATGCCGTGCCCCGCATCGAAGAGGATGCCGCGCGCGCGTGCGTTCCATACTTCCTCGCGCACAACTCCGTCGCATACGAGCGCATCCATACCTTGGTTGAGATCATTGAAGCAATAAGTGAATACATCACCAGGACGCAACAGGGACAGTTGTTCGGCCAGTGTGATGTCGGGGTGCCGTCGACTGCCGAAGAGCAGTGGCCGTCCTGTGCGCTCGGCCACCTCCAGCGCCCGTCCCATGATCATGCGTGGATCGCTGTCACCGCACACCACCGGGCTGAGGTTTAGCGCGATCCCCCAGATGAGATTGCCGCCGTCTTTGATCGCGGCCACACAAGCTTCGACGTCCACATCGTTCATATCGGACAGACAGCCGCCCGGCATGGATTCTCCACGGGCGGAAAGATTGATGGCCATTCGCACGCGCGTGCGCGAAGACGCGATAGTGGCGGTGCGATACGTCGGCCAGTTGTTTGCGCCTGCGTCGCCCTGGGACAATACGGTGGTCACCCCACGCGGCAAAAAGTGTTCGTCGGGGGCGACCCCATATTTGGAACCTTCGATCGCAGGATGAGCGTGCAGATCGACCAGTCCCGGCAGGAGAAGCGCGTCGGGAAAGTCGAACGTTTGTCCAGCGGGCGGCGTCATGTGCGGTCCGGCGGCGACGATGCGGTCGCCCTGCACCGCCACGGCACCCGGTCCGCTGAGACCCGTGGCCGCACAGAAAACACGACCAGCGCGTATGAGCAGATCGACGGAGGCGGATTGTTGGGAGGTTGGATTCATAGGCGCATAATATGCCCTGTCCATCGGACAGGCAACAAGAAAAATGGCTAAACTCAAACCCCGTCGCAACAGTCAAGTTCGTCGAGAGCGTACGGCGTGCCGTCCGGATGGAGCCTGTCATGCTGCCAGACTTCTGGCGCGGCATCACCTGTCTTCGACTCCCACGAGAGGTACGTCTGCGTGTTTTCCGCGACTCATCCCCAGTGATATCAGCCGATGCGGGGCATGGAAAAGAGGGGGAGCATGGCGACGAAGGTGTTCCCGGGTTTCGTCCTTGACACGAATATCGTCAGATTGTAGCTTCGCTTCCGGGCACAATCCTAAACAGCATCTCTGCAATCCTCGAAAAGCCTTTCCAAGGGGCTACGTAATAGCAAACGTCCTCCCCACACTGACCGATGACGTCGTTATGGACTTTATCGCCTCCGGCTACATACGTCTGGATGGAGTGATCTCCGACGCGTTCAACCGGAAATGCGTGGATGCCCCGCCCGGGTCGGCCAAAGAGTTCGTCGGTTCGCCGGATTTCATTCGGGAAGCGCTGCTCCATCCTGCCGTAGCGGGTGCGGTCCGTTCTCTGCTGGGGTGCAATTCCCTCGTCCCACCTGCGGTCCCCACCACCTATTTGATGCCCCGTTTGTCGGGCAAGACTGGCACTTCGATGGCATTTCCGGCGCCGGCGAGTGAACGGGCACCGGATTGTTTTCCGGGCCGAGGCCGGGGAGACCTATCGCATCGTACCCCGCCAGTCGTAGCCCGGTCGCACAGACGGGAATGACGTGACCCCGACGATTTGCGCCACTTTGGACGTGAGCATTCGGAGACCCTTACAAAACGGGCTATATCACAGCATTTTCTCCCACCTAGGGTTTGGTGATCCCCGAGACGCAGCGGATGGACTTTTAAAACAGCCTCTAAAGGAGCATCTCTATGAAAGGAACAGAAATCGTCAGAAAATACGCGGAAGACGGGTTTGTGGTCATTCCTAACGTGATCGATCAGGATCTGGTCAGAGAGACGCAGGGACACGTCGAATGGCTGGGGAAGAAACACCCGGATCTGCGTCCGGAGTCGTATCACCACGATCTCATCGTTGACGATCCGTTCTGGATCCGGCTGAGCACGGACCCACGTCTCATCGATATCATCGAGCCGTTTATCGGGTCGAATATCGCGTTATTCGCGGCGCATTACGTCAGCAAACCGGCACGCACCGGACGATCGGTGGGTTGGCATCAAGACGCTGCTTCCTGGGCCTTGGAGCCGATGGAGGTGATCTCCATCTGGCTGGCGGGGGACGATTCGACACCGGAGAACGGCTGTATGCGGGTGATTCCCGGCACCCATAAGCCGCAGAGACTGTTCGAACACCAGTCGAAGAACAATACCGAAAACGCGTCCCGCTCGGAATTCGATGAGCACGTCGACGAATCTAAGGCGGTGGACGTCATCGTACCGGCCGGTGGCGTGTCGCTGCTTGACCCGTATGCCATCCACGGCTCAGAGGCAAACACGTCCGACAAAAGACGTATCGGGCTGACGTTGCGTTATATCCCTACGACGACGCGCATCATGTGGGAGAAGTTTCCCGCCTATCTCTGCCGTGGAAAAGCGGTGGATGTCGTCAACTACTACCCCTCACTGCCCAAATTCCGCCCCAGCGATCATTATCCGTTTCGGGGATGCGACCGAGCGCCCTGGGTGTGAAGGAACGTGAGCGGCCTGTACTGAGCGACTGTATTTTTATAGTCGGACCGGCCAGTATCATGAAGCATGCCTGACCCATGAGCGCTCGATGGAAGCCGATAAACTCTATCAGACCCAATGTTGAGAGCAGAGTGTCACGCCATATGCTCATTTCCCTCATGCCGCCCATTTCGTTTCAATCGCTGCTGCCCTCGATTATCCTCTTGCCGTCATGTGCCTGACCGAGGCTTTACAGCTGGTGTACGTTAGATGTGAGACGGGAGACCTATAGTGACGATGCATGCAATAGTACGTGATGGTCAATCGGTGTACCGCCTCCGGGTTCACTGGGGGTACTGGATGTTTTACGCCCAGAGGGCGTTTCACCACGCGGACTACTGCTGGGATGGCGGCGTGACAACGGAAGGTGGGCGGATCCTGAGTTGTTCGCTTATCACCTACAATGGCATCTGCGGGCGGTTCGGCCCCAGCTTTGACCGGCTGACGCCGCTACCCGAACCGCACTGGCGCTGGTTTACACGTCATGCCAATTACCCGTTTGGCGGTGTCGTCTTCGAGGTTGAGGGAACGCCGGATACGGTTGTTCATCTACGTACGCGGACGGCCAACCTGGACTTTACCATCGCCCGGTTGATTGCCGATCGACATATCGCGCAGCCGGTCGGTGGACGGTACAGCCACGCGAAGCTGGAGGTGAGTTTCGACGGCGACGACTTCCGCAACTGGCGTCGTGCCGAATTGGAGACCCGTTCTGAGTCGATAGGGGCTTGGCGTGGCGCAGTGTATACGGCCGAATTGGGTATCCCCACGGTGCGTATCCAACTGACGGATTGGACGCCTGTCAGGCTGGGCGGCAGCGTTGCCATCCCGCTTCCGCCGCCGCAGTGGCGCCTCCCGGCTTCCCGTCCCCGGGCCCTGCGAGTCGTCCTGTCGGCGATAGCCTCCGACCTCGCAGGCCTCACGGCTACCATCGGGTATACGGCTTCGCTCAGCGGGCGTGAACATGCCCGTGCGGACCAACCGTTTCAGGTCGTTGGGCACGCTGACGAGGAGATTGTGGGTGTGGAAGAACTGGAAATCGACCTCCCGGAAGCATTGATTCCGCCGGAAGGCGCCGTGCTGAACGTGACGCACTGTTCGGGCGAAGCGACTCTGTTAATTGGCCGCGTATGGCTCGAAGAGATCCCATTCGGCGCACTGGAGGTCGAATTGTGCCCGACCTGGGTTTCGCGCGACGAGCCCTTTGCCGTAGAATTGCTTTGCCGTGCCGAACAGTGTGGCGTCGCCGCAGAACTGCCCTCAGGCATTCGCCTCCTGGATCCGCTGCCTGACACGCTGGCCGTGGGACGCAGCCGTTATCGTTTGGTGGCAGAGACGCCCCTGGCCCCTGCCGTCTTTCGGTTCGTGTCGGCAACTGATGTCGCCGAGGCCGTTATCGAACAGGTGTGCACCACGACGCCCGAGCCTTTCCCTATGCGCGTTGGGATGGATAATGTCGTTTTTCCGCCATCCCTGCCAGAACGGACGCTGACTGTTTTCAAGTACCTCACGGATCACCGTATCGGAGACCATTACTCCATCCGTGGAAAGCCGCCACTCGCGGTTCTACGCCAGTGGATCGAGGGACTGCGGGCCTACGGCATTCATTATTCTATCGAACATGACAACGATCCGAAAAATGTTCGCGATCTCGACCGGGAACTCAATCTGGCGGACGATCCCCTGTTCACGGCAGGATACCGGCTGACCGAGTGCGATGGGCCGATTTTCGGATACGATCAGAAGCCCGAGATTTCCAATCCGCTCGTCGACTGCCTTCCCTCCGGGCAGCGGACCATGCGCACCGCCTACGAAGCGTTCGAAGCCTACTGGCGGGCATTGAAAAACCTGAAGAGTGATGTCTTCGGTCCGGATATTCCCGTCTGGGGCCATGTATCCACCATCAGCCATTACGTCTGTTACCGTGCTGATCTTCCCGTGTGCGTCACCCAGCTCAACAAGAGCCACAACACGCTGGTGATGTCCGAGGCAAGAGGGGGACTTCGTGCGGCCGGGCGGCCTCTGTGGGCTACCTACATCGCCGAGGGCGCGCACGTCAATCCGGAAAACGATCGGCACCTGCGGATGTGGGGGCTCTCGCTGAACCTGTCGTATGTGATGGGCGCGTCGTTCGCTGACGACGAGCAGCACCTGCTGCGTACCTGGCACGAGAACCTGTACGGCCCCCGTGACCGTGATCTGACCATTCGCATCGAAACCACGCAGGCGTTCAACCGATACGTCAAAACCCATCCACGCAGGGGGGAACTGATCGTCCGCCAGGCGGTCCTCATCGGGCGTTATGCATGTGACGTTGCGGACGGATTGTGCGACCCGGACGGATCGCCTGTGCGGGTGTGGCGGAATTTTGGCGGAGAGAGCGACGACTGGGCGCCCGACGAACCGGAATACGGTTTCTGCTGTCTGGATAAATTATTCCCCGGCGTCTGGCTGCAATCATTGGAGCAGTCGCCGGAGGCGGTACGCCGATGGTATTCGGGATCGCCGTTTGGCGAGACGGAGTTGACGTCGATCGACGCCCCGCTGGACGTACTCCAGACCTATGACCTGTTGCTGGTGCTTGGCTGGAACACTATGGACGAGGCACAGTACGACAAACTGAAATGTTATGTCGCAAACGGTGGGCGTCTGTTCATGGCGGTGCCCCACGCGACCTGCAACGAAAGCCGAACCTTTCTGTCTGCGGGGCTGGAGCCGATGCATCTTGTCCGTGACGGCGACTTTTCGGATTTGTTCGGCGTCCGTGTGGACGGCCCCGGAGCGCCGTTCCGCGCCATCGATATCGTGGACGCGGAGGCGAATCCTGCGACATGGGCGGGCGTGCCCCTCGACACCTCCACTCATTTTCGGCGTGTACCCGTGGGACCGGAACACGCGAAGGCGCGTCTGGCAAACGTCACCCTCCACGGCGCCCAACCGCTCGCCCGCGATTGTGACACCGGGCGGCCGATCCTGACCCGGAACCGCCTTGGTGTGGGCGAGGCGTATCTGCTGACGACATGGGCGTACCCCGGCAACGCCTGGCTCCGGGGATTCGTAACCGAAGTGGTGGCCGGACTCGCGGAGCGCCTGCCCGGTGAGGTCGTGTTGGACGACCTCACCGGCGACGTGTACTATACCCAGCGCGTCGAGTCGGCGACGGGCCTGACCCGCATCCACCTGCTCAACACGGACTGGACGGAGGACGCGAACAAGAAGCCATGCCGACTGCGCCTGGGCGACCGGTGGATTCCCGTGACGGTTCGCGAGGGCACAATCACCGAGGTGGTCCGGTTTGGCAACCTCGCCTGCCTTCTGGACGATTCGACGTTGTTCCTCGACGCGATCAACGCCGAAACAGATGGCTGGACGCTGACGGTCCACGGTCATGGCGTCGGACGTCTGTCCGTCATCCGGCTCGACGACGACCGGAGTGCGTGGCGTGAGATCGCGGTTGACTGCGGCTCGACGGGTATCGTGACCTTCAACATCCCCGGCGTGTAGGCCCCGCCGAATCTACGGCACCCCGCTGGAAATGCAGATGGCTGAGTTGAAATCGGACGCCATACTCCAACGATTTGCGGCGTCGCTTGCGTGGCTGTCCGCTGATCCGTATCGCCCCCTGTACCACTACGTCAACCCGGAAGGCAATCTAAACGACCCCAACGGGCTGTGCTTCTGGCAGGGACAGTATCATCCGTTACCGAAAGGACCGACAAGCCCATGAAGCCATCACACGCACCCGACGATATGGAGACCATCCCCGGAACACGGATGTGTGTAGACTGGCCAGCACTCGTTTCCGCGCAGAATATCGTTCTGGACCGTCTGCCGGACAACTTCACCGAGTCGCTCCGTCTCGGCAATGGCGACATCGGGGTTGCCCTGTATGCGGATCCGTACGGTGCGGTCCTCTCTGTCGCCAAAAACGATCTGTTGGACTATCGCACCAAAGAACTCGCCCATTCTCCCGAAGCAACCGCGTTCACCAACGCCGCAACACCGATGCCGACGACAAAACCCGCCGGATTGATTCGTTTTCGTAGCACAACCGGCCGGAGCACATTGGGCCGTGTGTGTCTTAATCTCTGGGATGCGGAGGCCAGCGTGTCATCCGGCACTGCGGTGGCGCCAGCGCTCACCGCCTTTGTCTCCAAACAGGGTAACCTCCTCGTCATCACGTATCACCCACCGGATGGTCAGGGCTTCGATATCGAGCTTGTGCGCAACACGGACACCACGGGGGTCATCGCTACACTGCCGGAATTCGGGGCCGAAGACCGGGACATCTGGGTCCGCTATCCGTTTCCCCCCGATCCCGACACGTATCCCAATGGCTTCGAGTACGTGATGATGGGGCGGGTACTCGGCGGGCAGATCATCCGCGCCGATATTGTCCCTAACCACACGGACTCACCGGGAGAAGACTCCTCGACCGGGTGGGTTGCGGAGGTTGGCGCCGGGTTTCCTGCCGAGCAGCGCCGCATGGTGCAGAACCCTGCGGCTGACGCCCCGGCGACGACGATCAATGGCGTCTGTCGTGTCCGTATGGACGCGGACGCGCCGGTCACAGTCTTGATCGCCGTGATGACAACCCGTGACAACCCGGATCCCTTGCAGGCTGCCCGGGCAGAACTGGATGCAGCCCAGCATACAGGAGCGACGGCGCTGCGCGAGGTGCATTCCAGACTCTGGCACGACTTCTGGAAACGATCCTTCGTACAACTGGCGGGCAGGGATTATCTCAACCAGCAGTGGTTTCTCAGTCTGTATCATCTCGCCTCCGCCACCGCACCGGGCCGGGTGGGGCCTGGACTGTTCGGTCCGTGGACATGGGAGGATTTCCCGCCCTGGGGGAATGACCGCCATTGGGACTACAACGTTCAGGCCACGCTCTGGGGTGCTTACTCATGCAACCATCTGGAGCTGACCCAGGCCTACAACGACGAAATATTCGATCTCCTGCCCGCTGCAAAGATGATGGTGCGGGACTACTACGGGGGAATCCCCGGAGCAAAGTTTCCCGGGGTCGGGTGGCCCCGGAAATACACGACGCCGGTGAGTTCGAGAAAATCGGAATTTACATCCACATGGGTCAATGGGTTTGTCGCCCAGCCGTTGTGGTGGTATTACCAGTACAGTCAGGACACTGTTTTTCTGCGCGACAAGGGCTATCCGGTGATCAAAGCCTGTGCGGAATTCTATGAACACTTTGTAGAGCACGCCCCGGACGGCATGTACGATATGCCTCCAACGGCGGTGTGGGATCTCGCCTTTATGATCCCCGACGCAAAAAATGCTACCATCGACCTGGCCTTCGCCAAAATACTGCTCAGGATTGCGGTCGCCGCGAGCGAGGTGCTGGACGTAGATGCGGACAGGCGGGATGGCTGGACACAGGTTGCCGACAACCTGCGTGACTATGCGACGACGGTCATCGACGGGAAGCACTTTGAACCGGTGGATCACCGGGCGGGTGGCGCGATTGCGCTGTACACCTCACGTGACTTCCCTTCGGGCACCGTGTTGGTGGCCTATGAAGATTATCCCGTGATCGAATACAATCTGCCGGCTGTCACCATGCCGATATTCCCCAGCGGCGAGATAGGGATGCATAGCGCGTCGGAACAGCGTGATCTGGCGCTCAGAACCCTGCAGATCACGCCTTATTACCTGTGGGATGATCTGGTCATGCTGACCATGGCGTGGGTTCGGCTGGGGTGCGACCAACTCGACGTCTTTGAAAAACACTCTCGCGCGATACAACTGGTCAACGGCTGTCAGACCTATCCAAGCGATTGCTGGGCGAGCAAGTGGGTGTTTACGCACTTTTTCGGCTGGCCGGTCGTGGTGAATGAAAGCATCGTACAGAGCTATACCGGTGTGATACGAATTGCCCCCGTGAAGTTGAAGGATACAGCGTATTTTGCCGGTCTCCGCACGGAAGGCGCATTCCTTGTCAGTGGGGAGATCAGCAGCGGAGGCCGCGTTTCCTATCTTGCCATCACGAGCGAGGCCGGCGCTGTGTGCAAACTTGGACGGCCGTGGGACGAGAGGGGGCGCGTCCGTCTTCTGACAGGAGAAGAAATCATTACTTTCAGTGACGATCAGGAGGTGTTGGTCTTTCCCTCGATCGCCGGCAACACGTACGTCGTCGAACGGCTGGACGCCCCGCCGGACCTGCAGCCCATGACAGTCATCGGGGGAAAACAGACGTAACCTTGCTCCCGGACGAAGCTACAACAGCGCACGCTGTCGTGCCCGTAACCCGTGATCCACCACCGTAATCGCATGCGCCCATCCTGGCTCACTTCCTGAGCGCGTCGGACCAATCCCGCCACAGGTCGCCGCTCGGATCGCGCTTCACGACCTCATCCGGGACGGACGCCGGCGTCTTGGCAAACGCATAGATCACGGCCTGGCGGATCACATCGGGCCGGGTGTTCTGCCCGGCCATATGCAGCAGATTCGCATGACACAGCACCACCGAGCCGACCGGGCCATAGGTCTCGACAGGTTTGGTGTCGGATTTGATATCCGTGAGCGGCGGCGCCTTGTAGCCGTCCCATTTGGGCGTACCCTCGGCCATATCGGGGGGCGGTGCATCACGGTGTACGGCCTCCCAGTAGTCCCAGATCCGCTGATGACTGCCCGGCCACAACGTCAGACCACCGGCATGGGGCGGGAGATCATCCATGTAGGCGGCGATCTGAAGGCGCCAATGTGTGTCGTACAGGGCTTCTGCGTGCGCCCCTCCATAAGGATCCGACGGCGGCGGGCTGTTCGGCAATGTGCAGTACAGCCCGCGTGCGCCCTGCGCGGTCGTCCAGACAGGGCCGGTTTTCGGTAACCGCAATTGCCCGGTCTTGCCCGTCGCTTTGCCGGTCCATCGTTCGGGCTCATGGCTCAGATGAGACGCCATGCCTGCCACATTGCGCTCAGTCAGCAGGCACGGGCCTGTCGTCATGCCCGATTCGTCCACACCGGCCGGCCACACCACCTCTCCCTTTCCCATGAGTTGTTCGGCCACATTCCACAATGCGCGTGGGGCTGTATTCAACAGCAAATCCTCGGCTCCGTTGCGTATGTAGAGCCGATGGCCGCTGCCAAAGAAATACGGATCACCCCCGTTCTCGGGTCGCTGGTGGCTTTCCGCCTCCTCTTTAGTAAACGGAACCCATGTGGCGGGATCATCACGCTTCATGGCGGGCCGGTGTGTTGCGATCACAGACCACATCTGGTCGCGCACTTGGCGGCAGAGGTCCGGGTCAAGCACCCCGGGCAGCACGAGCATACCGTCACGCTTGAACTGCGCGATCTGGCTTTCGGTGAGTAGCGGGACCTGATACAGGTCTTTTGGGGGTAGAGAAGAAGGTCTTTTTTGCATATCGACTCCGTCGTACTACACCTTGCAGCAAGCTGCAATACCAAATACATCTTGCAACAAGTTGCAGTACATGTTTAGCGTGTGGCGAGTAAGTTGCAAGAGCAACGACAACTCGCAGGTAGAAGCGTGAAGAGGCTTCGATTGCTGCGCAATGGCTACGGGAAGCTTCAAAAAAGTGAAGCAGGAGATCGTTTACGTCAAGCGGATTAGTTGCCTCGTGATTCCATAACCGTTCGTGCTTTGATTGGCTCAGCAGGCTCACGGCTCAGGGCGAACGGTGACATAACCGATAGCGCTAAATGGGGTTTATTCCCGTCGTGATGCATTTTCGCAACGAGCCGTGATGGCATTCGCTTTACCCGGCGACAGCCCTTTCTGCGGCTCAAGCATCACTGAGCATCAACCGGGCTCCGGGCGAGTCACCCGGTTCGTTTCGTGATCCAGTAAAAGCGATGGCGGGCGGGGTGCTGGGGATCATGCCGCCGATTTCGCGCCCACCGGGCGAAACACCCCTGCAGACCATCCCGACGAGGAAATCCGCAAGACGATAGAACGGATCCGTTACGCTGTCGATGTCATGGGTATCGATGGCGTCGGCATCGGCACACATTTCAACACGACCGTTATGCCTTGGATCACCGACGGATTGCTGCGCCGGTTTTTCGGAAAACGACACCGCAAACATAATAGGCAGCAACTATTAGCGCGTCCTTCACGAGGTTCTGCCCCGCTAACCCCGTTCCTCTCCTTCTTCCTCATCTGCAGGTTTCTTAATAAAGATTTAACATGCAGGAAATAAAGATTTAACTGACAGGAAATAAAGATTTAACCGACAGGAAATAGGGTAGAAACATTGGGCGTTTATATTGACGGTAACCTTTTCACCGATGTTTCGCATAGCTGTTTCCATTCTTCTTCCATTCTTCAAAGGAGCCGGGTATGTTTCTGCTTTCAACAGGAAAAAAAATGTGGGGATGGGGTCTGGTCGGTTTGCTGGTCTGGCCGGGTCTATCGCTTGCGACGGGTGAACCGGG
>VGJU01000043.1 GCA_016867335.1 Candidatus Zixiibacteriota bacterium
CCGAAAAAAGGCTTACCTCCGAAATCGTCGCCGTTGAACAGACCGACCGCAAAGGCAACACGACCCGTATCGAAACGGACGACCACGTCGTCGCCGATACGACCGTGGAAAAGCTCTCACAACTTCGTCCCGCCTTCGGAGGCGAGAGCATGGTAACGGCCGGCAACGCCAGCGGGATTGTAGATGGAGCCGCCGTACTCGTCCTTGCCTCGGCCCGTCATGTCCGCGCGTCGGGAAAAACGCCCATCGGTCGGCTTGTTTCCTGGGGCGTCGTCGGTGTCGAACCCGAAATCATGGGCATCGGCCCCGCGCCGGCCCTGCGCGTCGCGCTCGACCGGGCCGGACTACCCCTCGGCGACATCGACCTGTTCGAGATCAACGAAGCGTTTGCCGGTCAGTATCTGGCGGTCGAAAAAGAACTCGATCTCGACCGCGACCGGGTCAACGTCAACGGCGGCGCCATCGCACTCGGCCATCCGCTCGGCGCTACGGGCGCGCGACTCGTGCTTACCTTGCTCTACGAACTCAGGCGACGCGGCAAACGTTATGGCGCGGCAGCAGCATGTATCGGTGGGGGGCAGGGTATCGCCGCGGTCGTAGAGGCGGAACGGGCGTGAGCAAGTCCTATAACCGTCGCGAATTCGTCCGTCAAGGTGTCAGGGGACTGGCGGGCTGGATGAATGTTCTGCGTAACGCAGACACGCCTGTACCAAAAGTAGAAGCCGGCGACATCCGTCTCATGTCCGCCATGGCCAACTACCCCGGGAGCGACGGGCGTATCCCGGCATTTATCGCGCGTCCCGAAGCGGCGGGCGTCTACCCGTCCGTTATCGTCGTCCATGGAGCGTCAGGACCGACCGACACGGTTCGTAACGCCGCGCTTCGGCTCGCCCGCAAAGGGTTTGTAGCCATAGCACCCAGCCTGTTTGCCGCCAAAGAAGCGATGGCACCCCACGACGACGCCACGACACCCGCAGACGTCGTCCCCGACACCCGCATCCTCGCCGATCTTGACGCCACGATAGAACACTTGGATGTACTCACGTTTGCAGACGCCCGGCGTATCGGCGTCGTCGGTTTTTCCGAAGGCGGAACACACGCTTTTCTGTTTGCCGCGCACACCCCCCGAATCCGGGCGGCCGCCGTCTTTTGCGGACATATCAGTTCGGATCGCACCCCACACGCCCCCGATACGCCGGTAGATGCTGTTCCCCGTCTGCACTGCCCAATACTTGGCCTTTTCGGCGATACCGACCCGCTTGTTCCGATCACCGACGTTCACGCCCTGCGTGACGCCATGATCGCCCATAAAAAGCCGTTCGAAATCAAAATATATCCCGGCGCAGCACCCGGTTTTTTTGACGACGCCCTCCCTGCCTATCGTTCTGATATGACCGAAGATGCGTGGAACCGGATGCTGACCTTTTTCTGGAAACATCTGCAAGGAGCCGCTCCATGAGCCACCCCCCGGAGATCGATGCCATCCTGATGATCGCCTCCAGCGAAGCGAGCGCCGATATGCTTTACGCCGTCGGCATGTTCGTACCCGACCCGTTTACCTGTATCGAGCAAAACGGACGCCGCACGCTCGTGATGAGCGACTTGGAAATCGACCGGGCACGGACCCAAGCCAAAGCGGACGAAATCCTCTCGCTTACAGCCTATCAAAACCGGCTAAAAGAGCGAGGCATCCCACAGCCGGACCTTGCCGACGTGGTGGCCGAAGCACTTCGGGACAAAAATATCCGCTCGGTGCAGGTTCCACTCGGTTTTCCTGTGGGCTATGCCGACCGTCTGCGCGAACGCGGGATCATCGTCCAGGCAAAAGACGATCCTTTCTTGGACGCCCGCCCCACCAAAACCCCACAGGAAATCGAATACATCGCCTTGGCGTCGCGTCATACCGAATCCGCATTACGCGAGGCGATCGGCACGATTGGGGAGGCCATCGTCAAAGACGGTCTTTTGTGCGGTCCCGAAGGCGTCATGACCTCCGAATACGTCAAGAAAATCATCAACCTTCACCTGCTCGAACGCGACTGTCTCGCCCTGCATACCATCGTCGCAGGCGGGTTGCAGGGATGCGACCCGCACGATCAGGGATCGGGACCGTTGCGTGCCGGAGAACCGATCATCCTCGACGTATTTCCCCGATCCAACGTCACGGGCTATTTTGCTGACATCACTCGAACGGTGATAAAGGGACGCGCTTCCGACGCGCTCAAACGACAGTATGACGCCGTACTCGAAGCGCAGGAAGTAGCGTTCGTGCGTCTCAAAGCAGGTATAGACGGCCAAGACATCCATAAGGCGGTGGAGGATCACTTCAAAAAACAGGGTTTTGAAACCGGGGAAAAAGACGGGCGTCTACAAGGATTTTTTCACGGTACGGGACATGGTTTTGGTTTGGAAGTACACGAACCCCCTCGCATCTCGAATATTTCATGTCTTCTAAAAGCCGGTCATGCGGTTACGGTCGAGCCGGGGTTGTACTATACGGCGACCGGCGGTGTTCGGATCGAGGACAACGTGGTCGTAACCGAAACCGGATACGAAAACCTTACCCGTATCGAAAAACGGCTGGAAATATGATAAATTTTCAGGGCGCACAGTATTTTCTTTAAAAACTTTCCGCAACCGGGTATATTGGAGCGTTCATCCCTGCCCGTCCACGCGCCCTTGTGAGGGCGGTATAACTTGCGTCCGCAAGGAGTTTATTCATCGGAGGAGAAACATGGCCGGCCCCGTTATTATCGAGTTACCGCGCATCAAGGAGCTTGTAAAAGGAATCGACACAGTCCGGGCGATCGAGGAAGGATTTGTCGCCTACTCGCAGGGCAAGGTAATCGTTCCGCCCGTCGGTGAAATGCATTTCGAGGATCCTCCGGGGGAGGTACACATCAAATACGGCGCGATCGTGCCGGACGATTACTATGTGATCAAGCTGGCTTCCGGGTTTGCCGAGAATCCTTCCAAACACGGTATTCCGCGTTTGCAGGGTATGATGCTCATGTTTAACCAGAAAACCGGTCAGGCGGTCGCCATTCTGCTGGATCAGGGCTATCTGACCAATGTACGCACCGCCGCCGCCGGCGCGGTCGTCGCCAAGTATCTGGCGCCAAAAAAAGTTCACCGGATCGGCGTACTGGGTGTAGGCATGCAGGGGCATATGCAGGTCGAATTTCTCAAAGGGGTCGTGGACTGCAACGATGTAATCGCCTGGGCGCCGTCCAGCAACGGGACGGACAAATACCGGGCCGACCTTGAAGCACAGGGTTTCAAGGTAGAAACCACACAGGATGTAAACAAGGTGGCGGCGACCTGTAATCTGATCATCACCTCCACTCCTTCGCGCAAGCCCCTGTTAGACGTGGATCAGATTCGGCCGGGGACGCATATCACCGCCATGGGTTCCGACACCCCTCCCAAAATCGAGTTGGCCCCCGGGATCGTGGCAAAAGCCGATATTGTGGTGGCGGACAGCATCCCGCAGAGCAAGCTGCGTGGCGAGATTTCTCAGGCCGTCCGGGCCGGGGTTTTCAATGACGAAACGGTCGTAGAATTGGGTAACGTGATTATGAATCCGGAACTGCGGCGGCAGTCGGACGCTCAGATCACGATCGCCGATCTCACGGGCGTGGCGGTGCAGGACATTCAGATCTCGAAGGCTGTCTATCACGCGGCAACATAGAAATACATTCACCGCCGAGTTCACTGAGAAAGCCCGATCTACTTTTTCTCTGTGGGCTCTGCGGTAAATTTTTTTGCAGGAGGACGTATGCCGCGCGATTTTCAGCCGTTCGAACTGGAACGCATCATGTCGGAATGGGAGCAGGTGGTAGCATACAACCTGTCCGAAAGCGGTGCGCATCCGATGCGACTTGGAGAACTGCTGGCCTACGATCCAAGCCTTCAGGAGCGGATGCTGGAGACCGAGTTGGGGTACGGGTATGCCGAGGGTGCGCCGTCGCTCCGTGAGGCCATTGCACAGTACTATCCGGGCGCAACATCCGAAAATGTGTTGGTGACGGTCGGGTGTATCGAAGCTAACTATCTGGTGTATACGACCTTGTTACAGCCCGGCGATGCGGTCGCCATACAGACGCCAAACTATCTGCAGGGGTGGGGTGTGGCGCATAATATCGGCGCGGAACGGCGAACGTTTTCCCTCGACCCGGATCGCGGCTGGGCGCTCGACATCGAATCGATGGAAAAGGCTGTGACGGACAAAACCCGGTTGATCGCCGTGTGCAACCCGAACAATCCTACCGGACACATCCTGACCACCTCGGAGCAAGACGCCGTCGTTCGAATCGCGGAAAAAAGCGGGGCATGGGTACTCTCCGACGAGGTGTACGCGGGCGCGGAACGAGAAACCGACACCGTCACCCCAACGCTGTACGGACGATACGACCGGGTGATTGCGTCGGGAAGTCTTTCAAAAGCGTATGGTCTGCCCGGTCTTCGAATCGGCTGGCTTGTAGCGCCCAAAGAGATGATCCGGGCGTTGTGGATGCGACACGAATACCTGACGATCAGCGCGGCCAAACTCTCCAGCCATATTCTCGCGCCCCTTGCCCTGCGTCCCGACGTTCGCGACTCGATTTTCGCCCGGACCCGGCAGTATATCCGAAATGGATGGACGCATTTTGCGCCGTGGGTCGAAAACCACCGGGATATGTTGAGCCTTGTCGCTCCGCAGGCATCCGCCATCGCTTTTGTACGGTATCGTCTCAAGACGGATTCGGTAACCCTCGCTCACCGTCTGATCCGCGACGCTTCGGTCCTCATAGGCCCCGGTGACCATTTTGGCGTCCCGGGTCATCTCCGTATCAGCTATGGACTTCCGCCTGAATACCTGTTGGCAGGACTAAATCGGATCGGTCGAGTGCTTCGCGGGATGCGTGATGAGGCGTAAAGCCCCAATAGGATGTACGGAACGTGTGCCCTGGTGCCGAACGGCTGTACAAGACGCATATTTCGTTGTGCTCCACAGCTCTCATTTTACCAGCGTTACGGTTCCCCATGTGCTAGGATCGAGAAACACGCGGAGGTCTCGACCGGCGCTCCACCATTGGGGCGGCCACTCCGAGTTGTTGAGATAGTAGGTAAATCCGAGACGCGGAAATTCCGACGGATCGTAACCGGTCAGCGCAGGGGCAGGAATCGCCACCTCCATCCGGTAGCCTTTGTCGTCGATGTGTGCGGCGACAGGAAGCGTCTCCGGTTCCGGCATATTCCACCGTTCCCGCGCGCGGTCGATCTGAGTCGGCTTGACCACCGCGCGATCCCCATCTTCTCCACCCCCGGCGGGAAGACAGTTGAACTGGTGACAATAGCGTCCGGCCCTGCGAGCGGTTTTGACATCGCGTGTGTCGATCCAGATCTGAAAGCTGTCCCCGATCCAGTGCCGCGCGTAGTCGCACCGAACGGCTTTGCGCTTGCGTACCTCAAGCCCAAAATACAACCCCTCTTCGTTCCAACCCATATAAACGTCCGCCACTTTGGGCATGTCCTCTAAAAAACCGATATCGGGTACTCGGAACTCCGGCCCCCAATCGCTGAGTTCGGTGTCTACGCGAGGCGCTTTTTTTCGGTAACGACAGGCAAAGGAATAGGAGAAAAAAAGACGGTTAGGGATGTCGAGCGGCATGGAGACTACCCGGCTATTTCACGGTCTTTGAGTCCCTGCGCCAGAGTCGTGGCAATCACTTGGTGGCCTTCCACCGTAGGATGCCATGTATCCGAAAAATAGAGGTCTCTTTCGGCGTCGAGCATGTCGAAAGGCGCGTTCAAATCGACAAGATCTACATCCTCTTCGACCGCCAATCGTTGCAACGAGACCCGGTAGACGTCATATAGACGGCGCAGGCTCTCCAGATCCCCTTGTTCGAGAAATGTGGGATAGTGGAGTTTTTCGTGAACCCTGAGCGAAGGAAGTTCCGTGTGCTGGGGAATGAGCGAGGGAGGCGTGGTCAGCACGACACGCACTTGTCGTTTTTTTGCGGCGCGAATGATCTGTTGCATATTGAATTCGAAGTTGTAAGGCACAAAAGCATCGAGATCGAAAGAGCTTACGGGCGGGAGCGCCGCGTGAATACCCAGTCTGTCGATGACGCGATTGACCAACAACGAGGGAGTCGGAGCGCCGTTGCCGTAGTGCCAGTACGAGCGCGTTTTCCGGCGAAGGTCCGGGTAATGTTTGGGATTGCCCGACCACATATCGTTCCAGCCAAGATAGACGATCAGCACGTCCGGGTGAAAAGCAAGCAGTCTCGGCAAACGCAGCAGCGCATTGATCGCCGAGTGCCCTTCGACACCCGCATTGACGGTTTGGTAGATCGTTTCGCCTTCGGTCTCGTTCAGAAGCCGCTGAAGCTGATACGGATAAGGAGATTCGTCCCCAGCCACGCCAAAGGTGCAGGAGTCACCAAGACACAGAATGCGACTGCCATTGGGCGCTTTTCGCCTCGAAAGCTCCTCACCCCTAAACCCGAATGTGTTGATGCGGATGCCGGCCACATGATACCCCGGCATCGGCTCCCATCCGCTCAGGTTGTGAAAAACATTATACGGGTGCGAACCGTCGTAGCCTTGGTGAAACCAGCGGTCCCGGTTTTCGGCGTGGTCCATCCGACGTAGATAGTATTCCGCGCCGATCAGCGTACCGACCGCAGCCCCGGCAGCGGCGGCGACAATGGTGCTTCGTTTCATGTAATCCTCTACATAGATGTTTCAATAGCCGAAATACCGTCAACAAACGTTAAGGTAATACGCTGCGTTCTCGATGGCAAGCAAAAATCCCGTCCAAAAGCACTGGTGTCTTTTTTTTAATACACTATTTCTAAATGAATATGGCCGTCCGGCATGACCGGACATTCCTCGCTTTTCTTCTTCGCGCCAGGGCAGGAGCGTATGAAGAACCTACGTGCATTTTCCGGACGAAAACCCTCCGGAGTATGGAACCCCTACGACAACAGCAGCGGACTTTTGGCCGGTGTGGGGAGCATGGCGCAGGACGGCCAGGGCTATCTGTGGCTTGGCACCTTCGGCGGCGGTCTCAGCCGATACGACGGTGTCCATTTCGTCAACCATACCACGGCAGACGGTCTGTTGGACAACCGCATTCGCTCGGTAATCGCGGATAAAGAAGATACCGTATGGCTTCGGGACTGGAACCATACGCTCTACAGTTTTGACGAAACCCGCTTTACCGTACACACCCAGCCGGGTGGTCCGCTTTCGGCAGTGGTATGTATGTGCAAAGACCGCCGGGGACGGCTTTGGTTCTGCACGCTTGAGGGAGAAGTCTACTGCCGAGAAAACGGATCGTTTGCCAAGCGCGCATTTCATTCGGAGCCGTTTGGTCCACACCACAACGCTTGTCTGTTCTGCGACTCCCGCGACAATATCTGGATCGGCAAGCACGAAGGGATTTGGCTTCTCGCACCGGACGGATCGTTTCGGAAATTTACGATCGACGACGGACTGATTCACAACTACGTGCGCGCCATCTGCGAAGACCTTGAAGGACGTCTATGGTTGGGTACGGAGGCTGTGGCGTGTCGTGCTTCGACGGGACTGTCTTTGTCAATTACGACACCTCGAATGGGCTGACACACAACGAAGTCTGGGGGTTGTTCTGCGATACGAAGGGGCGGGTCTGGGCCAGCACATTTGGCGGAGGCGTAACCTGTTTCGACAAAACCACGCTTTTTTCTTTCGACATCGACGACGGACTGCTGGAAAACTCGGTAAGCGAGATCATGGAAGACAGCGCAGGAAGCTATTGGTTTTGTCACACCACGACAGGGCTTTCCCGGTTCGATCCCGAATTTTTCGAAGTTATTACCCCGGATCCGGTGGCGGAAGGCGGTTTTGTCAAGGATGCGGAAAACCGTCTCTGGTACGGTTCCTTTTATCAGCTTGGCGGTATAGACGGGGATGTCACGGCGTCTTGCAAATTGCCCGGTCATATCATGGCGCTTGTCGCCGACCGCAAGGGCGGGTTGTGGGTGGGCACTTGGAGCACGGGACTGTTTCATTATCCGGACCGAAATGCCCTATGGAACGCCGTGCCACAACAGTTTACTCACAAAGAAGGCATCACGGAAAACCGCGCGCCTGCGATCCTCGAGGACCTGGCCGGTCGTATATGGGCGGGATTGGACAGCGGCGAGGTCTGTCGGTTTGACGGCAAACGCTTCCGGACCGTGTTCCGGCATCCGTTTGGGATAAACACCCTGCTGGAGGACCGAAAAGGACGCATTTGGGCGGGAGGCTGGCTAAACGGCGGACTAAGCTGTTGGGAAAACGGTACGCTGCACCGCTACACTTCGGAAACCGGCTTGCCTTCGGATTCGGTTCGATGGCTACTGGAAAGCCGGGACAGCATGTTGTGGATATGTTTACTCGGCGGTGGAATTATTCGCTACGACGGTGACACCTTTACCTCCTACAGCTTTACCGAGGGTCTCTGGAATGTCATGGCCGCCTGCGTCTGCGAAGACCGCGTTGGGCACCTCTGGTTCGGTACCGAAGGGGGCGGCGTTCAGCGGTTCGACGGGAAAAATTTTCAAGTGCTTACTCGCCACGACGGTCTGATCTCCAGTCATGTTACCGCCATCGTTGGGCAAGACGACGCCATTCTCTTCGGCATCAAACGGGGGATTACCCGCTATCCGTTGACCGGTGGATCGCCGCCTCCGATCTACATCCAGCAGGTCATCGCCGACCGGCCCTACCTGCATCTCGATCACATCGACCTGACAACCGCGGCCACCGATCGGATCGTATTTCAGTTTCGGGGCCTCTGCTTTCATACAAGCCGAATGCGATACAAATACCGACTCGACGGCTATGATCAGGATTGGCAGGCGACGTGGAACGAATCTGCGGTATACGAACATCTCCTTCCGGGTGACTATCGGTTTGAGGTAATGGCCATAAACCGCGATCTTCAGTATTCGCCCGTACCTACTTCGGTAACGCTGACGGTTCGTCCCGATCCACGCGACGAGCAGTTGACAGTGCTTCGCACCGAAGTCGAGCAGTTACGCCGACAGATCAGCCGGAAATACCATTTTGACGACATCATCGGCAAATCTTCCGCCATGCAGCAGGTGTACGGATTGATGGAAAAAGCCATCGACGCCGGTCTTACCGTGCTGATAAGCGGAGAGACAGGAACCGGCAAGGAACTGGTCGCCAAAGCGATTCATTATCACAGCAACCGGCGGAACAAACCTCTTCAGGAACTTAACTGTGGGGCCATTCCCAAAGAACTGACGGCCGCCATGTTGTTCGAATATCGGAAGGGTGCGTTTACCGGGGCCTACGAGGATACGCCGGGGCTTTTCGAAGCTGCGGAAGGAGGGACCATCCTACTCGACGAGATCGGAGAAATGAGCATGGAAGCACAGGTGCATCTGCTCCGCGTGCTTCAGGAACAGACGATTCAGCGAGTCGGAGAAACCCATCTGCGGCAGGTGGACTTGCGCATCATTGCGATCACCAACCGCGATCTTGAGGAAGAGGTGCGAAAAGGACGTTTTCGGGAGGATCTCTTTTACCGGCTCAGCGTATTTCCGATCGTCCTGCCTGCGTTGCGTAATCGGATCGAAGATACTCCTGTGCTGGTAAAACATTTTCTAAACGGCGCGTCCGAACGGTTTTGCAAAAACATCGCAGGGCTGGCCTCCGGCGTGATAGAGATGCTCCAACAGTACCGATGGCCCGGCAATGTCCGCGAGTTGGAAAACAAAGTCTATCGCGCCGCCGCCCTCGCAGACGACGAAACGCTGCTTCAGACCTATCACTTTTCCCTCCGTATCGCGCGCGAAAGCGTGCTGGCCGCTGAAATGGCCGGTACCCAAGAAGGATATACGGAAGCCGTCAATCGGTTTCGCAAACAGTACATAGAACATGTACTCAGGGAATGCGGCGGCAACCGCAGCGAGGCGGCCAAACGGCTGGACATGTACCGCCCCAATTTGATTGCCCTGATCAAAAAGCTGGACATCCGAGACGCATAGCGATGTATGAAAATTAACGCAAGCCTGTACAAATAATGCTACACCTGAATACAAACACCCGAACACAGGGATGTTGGGTCTTCGGCAAAGTAAAGCTGTACAAATTATCGTATAGGAGATCAATCGGCTTTTGTAAAGGCAATTTTTTCTCAAAAGCCTTTGGACAGACGTTTGGAGGCTTTTCTCTTTGATGGCACGGAGATTGCAACGTTTAAAAATGGATAAAAGAAGTAACCGTATCCATACAGGATTTCGACGATCTATAACATGGTTGACAAACGTGAAAAGATATTGCCCGAACTGCCAGTTTCACCGGGCATGGAAACTGGGCGACGGGCGGTTCAAATACCGGAAATGCGGAAACCGATACACCTTTCGCTCCGTCTGGCAGTCCAGCCGCCTTCCCGACCGAGAAAAAATCGGCGTGATGCACGAGTTGACCAAAGGAGTCGCCAAGGTCGGAACGAGCCGTCCGCATACGGCCCGAGATCGCTTTGCGTGTATGGTGCGCATGACTCTCGCGCTCCACGAACACTACTGCGATCCATTTCAAGGGTTGATACAAGCGGGAGGCGATATGCCCGCCGCCGTCCACCCCCTCCAGCCGGAGACCGGGCACATGGTGCTGGGGTTGCATGGCAGTGGGAGACGATTCGGGTGGCGCCGATACTAGGTCCCGACGGCAGACGCCTGATCGCCTTGACACAGGATACGACCCCAGGGTTGTACTATACCACCCAACATCACGCTTTTGGTGTGTTTTCCATACAAAACGGCATGGTAGTACCCAACGAAACATGCAAAACCGATCCTTCTCGGGATGACCGTATTACGGTCTTTTGGGAAGAATTGCAAGGGGGGATGGCGCGATACGGCAGAGTACCGGTAGAAAAATTTCATTTGTTTCTTGCAGAGACTTCCTTCCGGTTTCATAACCGAGACCGGAACCTGTACCCTTTGCTTGTGGAGCGGGTCAAACATACGCCGATATATGCATTGAACAGATGTAATCCGTAGAGCGCAACGCTAGAGCAATCCGAAGCGCTCTGCAAAACACGAAGGAGTATACACGTCCGTCCACCGATGGATCAAAACGGGTCCGACCGATTCCGGATGGGGTCCCCTGCCCAGCTCCGTCCGGATGAGGTCGCCCCTTCGATTCTAGGGAGACGGGCGTATCCTTCGTGGATATTTCCCGGCCTGTAAGCGAAAGACAGGCTTCTGTTCGTATCATGTACTTCTCATTTAAGGAGCAATCTCATGAAATAGTTTCGTCCTATGATCGCCGCTGTGCTGACCGTCTGCTTTATCGGCATGTCCTGCGGCGGAAGTTCAACCGGTTCGAGCAACACGTTTCCTACCGGGGGTGCAAACGGCACAAACACCGTGGTAACCAACGCCAATGCAGGAACCGTGTATGCCGGCTTCAATACCGCCTATGTGAGGGTGCTGGCCCAAGGGCATTCTGGTTTGGCTACCAAACCCATCGCCTCCAAACCAACCAAAAAGGTAACCGTCAACGGTCAGAACTCCGGAACCGCGACTTTCGACGGAAGCTACAGCATCTCCGGAAGCACCATCAACTACAACGCCAAGATCACGTTCAACAACTTCTCCGACGATGGCGATCAGTTTTATCAGGGTAGCCTGACGTGGGCCTACAAGATTCAGAGCGGAACGATCACCGGTTCGTACAAAGGCATGATCAACATCCAAGGCGATTACAAAGCGAACATGACCTACGATCTTACCTTTACCGGATCAAGCTTTACGGGTACGATCAAAATCAAATCCGGAGACGAGCCTGAGTTTACCTTCAACCTTTCTGATTAACTCCGGCGCCCCACTTAGGGTTACCTTCAACCTGTAGTCGTTTTCGTCGTCCCCAAAAAAGCCGCGTTCATGTTGTTTGGACGCGGCTTTTTGATGATTTTTCTCTTTGGCTTGTACTTTTTTCGGGGCGATTTTCGTGCTCGATATCACTTGACGCTTGGGTATATGTCTCCCATATTTCGTCTATATTTACGTCCCCCCTAACTACTTCACGCTTTTTGTAGTACGAGCCGTCCCGGCATCCGTACTCGCTTGTCGCCTCACCTATGTAAGGAGGCCCCATGCCCGATCTGCATGACAAGCCCGAACCGGAGATCTCACCCGCTCCGGAGACGCAACAAACGGGCATCAGCCGGCGCGGCTTTCTCAAAGGCGTCGGCGCGGGGGCCGTAACCGCCACCGTCGTTCCCGCCGTGTGGTTGTCCCATGCCGAGAACGCCGCCGCACAGACCAGTCCCATGGGCGTCACAGACGCCTCGATCCAACTCAAGGTGAACGGAAAAATCCACACCGTTCAGGTCGAAGCCCGAACAACGCTGGCCAGCGCCTTGCGCGACCGGCTTGACGTCACTAGCCCTAAACTCGTATGCGATCGCGGCGAATGTGGCGCCTGTACGGTGCTGATAGACGGAAAAACCGTCTACAGTTGCATTATGCTTGCGCTTGACGCGGTAGGCCGGGACATCACGACGGTAGAGAGTTTGGCCTCCGGAGAAACGCTTCATCCTATTCAAGAAGCCTTTATCGAAAAAGATGCGCTTATGTGCGGCTTTTGCACGCCCGGTTTTGTAATGGCCGTCAAGGCCCTGCTGGACGCCAACCCGAATCCCACGCTCGAAGAGGTCAAGCGCGGGGTATCCGGCAATATCTGTCGGTGCGGCACGTATCCGCGCGTCTTCGAGGCCGCATTGGAAGCCGCTCGGAAGATGAAGAAGGGAGGGTGAGGCCATGCAGCAGAAAACGAAAAAGGAGACCATCACCATCGAGGAAGCCGGACACCCCAAAGAAGTCGAGGTAGAAGTCCCCGACGTGGGCGATGCAGGCTGGGGCAAGATGGAAAACCTGCGCTATATCAACCATTCGCGTGTTCGCGTGGATGCGGTGGAAAAGGTGACCGGGCGTGCCAAGTATGCCTATGATCTCAATCTGCCCGGTATGCTCTATGGCAGAATCCTCCGATCGGTACATCCGCGCGCCCGGATAAAACGCATCGATGCCAGCCGTGCGGTGGCGCTTGCGGGTGTCAAAGCCGTGGTGTTGCCGAGCGACGCGCCCAACGTGTTTGCCCAAGAATGCCGATACGCGGGTCAGGAAGTGGCGGCTGTCGCGGCCAGCACCCCGGAAATCGCTGAAGACGCGCTCCGGCTGATCGTTGTCGAATATGAAATCCTGCCGTTTGTGGTCGATGTAGACCAGGCGCTCAAACCCGAATCGACACAGGTACACGCCGATCGGAAAAACGTCTCTCAGGCGCAGATCAGAGAACAGGGCGATGTCGCCGCTGGTTTTGCCGCAGCGGACGCGACGTTCGAAGCCACATACCGGTGTCAGGTGCATACGCACAGCGCACTGGAGACACACGGCTCGGTGGCGAAGTGGGACGGAGACCAGCTTACCGCGTGGGCGTCCACACAGAGCGTTTTCGGGTTTCGCGACGGTCTGGCCAAATACTTCGGTCTACCCGAAACCAAGGTGCGTGTCATCACCGAGCACATGGGTGGGGGTTTTGGCGCCAAACTAGGAGATGCGCGTCCCGAAGGCGTCATCTGCGCGTTGCTCGCCAGAAAAGCCGGTGTACCGGTCAAGCTGTTGCTCAACCGTAAAGAAGAACATCTTACGACCGGAAACCGACCCTCCGCCGTGCAGCAAGTCAAGGTCGGCATCAAAAACGACGGTAGCCTGGTCGCTTATCAGCGATACAACTATGGGACGCCCGGTATTGCCGGAAGCGCCGGTATCCCGGCAGCCCCCTATTTGTACAACATTCCGAACTGGCGTGTCGAACAGGTGGACGTGTTTACCCATGCCGGACCAGCGGCGGCGCTCCGCGCGCCCGGGCATCCACAGGCCGCCTTCTCGATGGAATCCGTTATCGACGAGATCGCGGAAAAGATAAACATGGACCCGCTCGACATCCGTCAGAAAAACGATCCGGATGAGACGCGGCGCAAAATGGTCGAGATGGGCGCCGAAAAAATCGGCTGGAAAACCCGGCGAAAACCAAAACCGGATACAGGACCGGACCGGGTCAAACGCGGCATCGGCATGGGCTCCTGCACATGGGGCGGTGGCGGCGGTCGTACCCGCACCGCCTGTACCATCCACACCGACGGCAGCGTCGAAGTGCGGTGCGGAACTCAGGATATCGGAACCGGAACCCGGACTGTGATCCATATGATTGCAGGGGAGGAGTTCGGACTCGTACCGGAAGCGGTCAACGTCCGTATCGGAGATACAAGGCTCCCCTGGTCGGGCGGCAGCGGCGGTAGCACCACCTGCGCCTCGGTATCGCCGGCCGTCAAGTTTACGACCATGATGGCCAAACTCAAACTCTTCGAAGCCATCGCTCCGAAATTCGGGGTAGCCGCCACCGCGCTCGAAGCCAAAGACGGCAAGGTATATGTAAAGGACGATCCGTCGAAAAGCATGACGTGGCGACAGACGACGGCACAACTTCAGGATGGCCCCATAGAGTTTCAGGGAAGCTGGGTGCCCGGCTATTCGGGCAGCGGTGTGCCCGGCGTCCAGTTTGCCGAAGTGGAAGTCGATACATGGACCGGTCTGGTCAAAGTGCTCAAGGTCCTGGCCGTACACACCAGCGGTCTGGTGATGAACCCGCTGACGTGGGAAAGCCAGATCAACGGCGGCGTTCTCATGGGTATCGGCTACGGGCTGTACGAAGATCGCATCATGGATCCGGCTACCGGATACATGGTCAATGCCAACCTTGAAGACTATCGACTGGTGGGCGCCATGGAAGTTCCGGAAATCGAAGTTCTTAGGTACGATCAGCCGGAACGCGGAGTTATCGGCATCGGAGAACCGCCGATCATTCCGACCGCCGGCGCCATAGCCAACGCCGTCTACAACGCTTGCGGCGCGCGGGTGCGCGATCTGCCCATCACACCGGATAAAGTGCTGGCCGCCCTCGGCCATGTCAGGGAGGGTTGATATGCAGAACTTTGCCTACGTCAATGCGACCAGCATCGACCGGGTTCCGTCCCTCCTCGGACGAACGTGGGACGAAGCCGTGGTGATGGCCGGCGGAACCGATCTGATCGGCGAAATGAAAGAAGACGCCGCGCATCCCAAACGAATCGTCAACCTCAAGACGATTCCCGGTCTTCGATATATCCGTGAAGACAAGACTGGACTTCGGATCGGCGCGCTTACCACGCTTGCCGAAATCGAGATGAGCGAAGTAGTTCGGAAAGGATACGCGGCGCTGAGTCAGGCGGTCTTTGTCATCGCCTCCCCGCAGATTCGCAACGTGGGAACGCTCGCGGGCAATATCTGCCAACGTCCGCGCTGCTGGTACTACCGGAGCAAAGACTTTCCCTGTATCAAAAAAGGCGGAGCACGGTGTTATGCCGTAGATGGGGTAAGCCGCTATCACGCAATCTTTGGCGGCGGACCGAGCTATATCGTCCATCCATCCGACTCGGCGCCGGCCCTCATGGCGCTTGGCGGCAGCATAAAAGTCGTCGGTCCGCAGGGTGTGAAAGAGGTGCGGCTGGACGACTTTTTTACATTGCCCGATATGAACGTTCGGCGTGAGAATATCCTGCGTCCCAATGAGGTCATTACGGAAATCGTTGTACCCAAGCCCGCCCCGAACGCAAAGAGCCTGTTTCTCAAGGTACGCGAGCGCGACTCGATAGACTTCGCGCTGGCAAGCGTCGCCGCCTCGATCACCCTTCAAAACGGGGTCTGTCAACAGGCAAGCATCGTACTGGGCGGAGTGGCGCCGATCCCATGGAGGGCGACAGCGGCGGAACAATACCTCAAAGGCCGGCGAATCGACGAAGCGCGGGCACAAAGCACCGCCGAGGCGGCGATGGAGGATGCAAAACCCATGCGCGACAATGCCTACAAGGTGGAGATCGCTCGCAACCTTGTCAAACAGGCCGTCATGACGCTGTCCGCGTAGCATAAGGATACGCTGCGCTCCGGCGATCGCCGGAGGAGCCGGCAGGGCCTGCCCCTCACAGGAGAAACGACGATGTCGCAACCCGTTTGCCAGTATCTCCGCACAAAAGCCTACTATACGGCGGGGAAAAACGCCTCTACGCTTACCGAAGCCGCGCCGGGGCGCCAATTCTGGTGTATCCGGTCCATGCGGCCTTTAGGGCCGGACGACCGTCTTGTGGGTCCGAACGACTGCACGTCGCAACGTCCCTGCTTCGATACGGTCGATGTCGTGTTTGCATAACGGACAAAAGCCAAACTGCAACCTGTATCTTTGGCTTCCTGCCCTTTTCTGGATGGCGCTTATTTTTTGGGGGTCCGCCCTGACAGGCGGAGAGGCCGACGAGGCGGCACGACGCGGTTCGGGACTTGAAACGCCGGTCGAAATTCAGCGTCTCAAAGACATTGCACATCTGATCGAGTACGGTATTCTTTCCGTACTCCTTGCGCGCGGATTCACGCAACGCACCTACCGACTCTCATGGAGACAGGTGTTGCTTTGCATCGTTCTCGCCACCGCCTACGGCATAACGGACGAATTGCACCAACTTTTCGTTCCGAATCGGTATTCGGGGATGGACGACGTCATCCGTAATACAGCAGGAGCCATAGTAGGCGTAGCCGTCGTGTTTGCGTGGTCACGTCTGAGAGGACGCGAAACCGTATGATCCTGCTCCGTCTGCTTAGAATCTATCTCCTGCTCATCATGTTACGCGCCATTCTTTCCTGGTTCAAACCCGACCCGTCCGCCCCACTCATGCGTCTGCTGACATGGCTTACCAATCCCGCCCTTCTGCCGTTCCAACGCCTGCTTCCCCCGATTCCGCTTCCCGGCACAAATACGCGCATAGACCTCGCCCCTGTGGTCGTCCTGCTTATCGGCGGCTGGCTGTTGGCCAAAATTAGATGACATTGCGCACTTTTTTTCTGCTTATCGCCGTATATGCAGGGGCAAACCACACCGACGCCCAGCCGCCGAATCTCTCATTGCCGGTCACTCGTCATGTCCTTGCCAACGGTCTGGAAGTGTTTACCCTCGAAAACCCTACACTGCCGATCATCAGCTTTTATACGTTTTTCCGAACCGGCTCACGCAACGAACCCGTGGGACGGTCGGGCATCTCCCATCTTTTCGAACATATCATGTTCAACGGCGCCAAACGGTACGGTCCAAAAGAATTCGACCGACAACTGGAATCGATCGGCGGTTATTCCAACGCCTATACCACGGAAGACATGACCGTCTACTACGAAGATTTTCCCGCCGATCGGCTCGAACTTGTGATCGACATGGAATCCGACCGTATGACAAATCTTGCCCTGACCGAAGAAAGTCTGGCATCCGAACGCGAAGTGGTCAAAGAGGAGCGGCGCGTCTATGTAGACAACTCGGTGGAAGGTCATATCTTTGAACTTTTGTCTTCGCTCGCCTTTACGACGCATCCGTACCGCAACCCGGTGGCCGGATGGATGACCGATCTCGACGCGATAACGGTGGAAGATTGTCGGCGTTACTACAGCATGCACTACGCGCCGAACAATGCCGTCATCGTTCTTGTAGGCGATTTCCAAACCGACGTGGCGATGGACCTGATCCGTCGGTATTACGAATCGATTCCGGCGCAGGCTCCCGCTCCCCCGGTCCGTACCGTAGAGCCGCCGCCGTATGGAGAGCGGCGCGCCACGCTGTACAAATACGCAGAACTTCCTGTCTTGCTCATAGGATATCGAGCCGTAGCGGCGCAAAATCCTGATGTTTTCACCTTGGACATACTTCAGATTCTGCTGGGACGCGGGGAAAGCTCGCGTCTGTACCGGAAGCTCGTCTACGACGAACAGATCGCCATAGAGTTATCCGTTTCCTTTCCGTGGATGCTCGACCCTGGATTGTTTACCTTTTATATCACGTTGAAACCGGGTGAGCGCCACGAAAAGGCCGAACAACTGCTCTATGAAGAACTCGAACGGCTCAAAAACGAACCCGTTACGGAACAAGAACTGCGCAAAGCCAAAAACATCCTCGAAGCCGGTCTGGTGCGGGATTTGGAAACCAACGGCGGCAAAGCCGACAAAATCGGCAACTACGCCCTGCTGTTCGGAGACTGGTCGATGTTGACCCAAACAATGACTCGGTACGAGTCGGTCACCGCCAAAGACGTCATGGCTGCGGCCCGCACCCTGTTCTCGGATCGGGGACGGAATATCGTGTTTATGATGCCGGAGGAAAAACCGTGAGACATGCGCTGTATCGGACGGTCTTTCTTCTGCTGGCCGTTACCCTGTCGGCGCGAGCGCAGGATGCGAGTCTTTCGCCCACCCGATCGACGCTTGCCAACGGTCTGACGGTACTCGTGGTGGAACAGCGCGGGCTTCCCCTGACCGCAGTCCGGCTTGTCGTTCTTGCGGGCAGCGCGTTCGATCCGCCGGGAAAAGAGGGCGTGGCGGCCCTGACCGCCCTGTTGCTCGACAAAGGCGCTGGAAATCGAAGCGCCTCCCAAGTCGCGGAAACGGTCGATTTTCGTGGCGGAACCCTCGAAGTGGATCACACGCACGATGCCACCTTTGTTACGGCCAGTATGCTTTCTCGCGATACCGACGTTTTTCTGGAACTTATGGCCGACATGGTCATACGCCCCTCTTTGGCCGAAGAAGAATACTTGCGCGAACGCGAAAATCTTCTGGCTTCGCTTGCACGGACACAGGAAAACGCTTCCTATCTCACCGACGTTTTTTTTAACCGTTTTCTTTTTGGCGCGCACCCGTACGGACGCCCTGAACTCGGTGCGGACTCGTCTGTCGCCCGGCTTACGCGAGAAGACATCGTTGCCTTTCACCGGAGCTGGTATGTGCCGAACAACGCTTTTATGATCATAGCGTGCGACGTACACACGACGGATGTCATGCGGACGGCGCGCCGTCTGTTCGAGGGATGGCGCAAACGACCGCTGCCCCGCACGGTCTTTGCAGCGCCTCCCGCCGTAAACGGGTTCTCCCTCCACGTCGTGGACAAACCCGACCTCTCTCAGACCCACGTGCGCATGGGAACGCTTGCCCTTCCTCGCAACCACCCCAATCATATCCCGCTGGCGGTGGCCTCTACGATCCTGGGCGGCGGCTTTTCTTCACGACTGGTGAGCCGTATACGGGTGGACCGGGGACTTACCTACGACATCAGAAGCCGGATCGCCCCCCGGCGCGAGCGCGGCGCTTTTGTCGTATCCACTTTTACAAAAACGGAGACGACGGGCGAGATGGTGGAGGCGGTGCTGGAGGAGCTACGGCAGTTCAGGCGGACGGGTGTCACCGAAGCGGACGTACTCGCGGCACGGCAGTATCTTTCCGGCGTATTCCCGCTTTCTCTCCAAGGCCCGCGCGCGCTGACCGACCAGATCGTCGATATGGAGCTATACGGACTTCCGGCGGACTATCTGCGGACCTATACGGACAGGCTCCGGGCCGTTACCGTAGGCGAAGTCGCTCGGGTCATTCGCCGCTATGTGCCGGACGACGAGGCGATCCTATGCGTCCTGCTTGGTCCTGCAGACCGTATCATCCCGCAGATCGAACATTTCGGAACCGTCCGACGTCATTCGATGGATGTCCAGCCTGTCGAACCCTAACCGGATGGGTCTTCGCGGTTCGTGCTGGGTAGGCTCTATGCAAACGCCGCTTGTGCCGAGCCTGTCGAAGCACGAACGCAGGCTTGTACTTCCCTCTTTCTGCGTTTATATTCCGCGCTTGACCGTCTCGTACCAAAGACCGCAGTTCATAAAAAAATAAGGGATAAAGATTGACGATACTCTCCATAGAAACCTCTTCTTCGGTGGTCGCTCTGGCGTTGTGCCGGGATGGGCAGATAACGGCGGAACGGTCGGAAACATCCGATTCGGTATACGCTGAACGGTTGCCGGAATGGATCGCGCAGACGCTTGAAGCGACACGAACGGACATGGAGCATATAGACGGATTTGCCGTCTCCATCGGTCCCGGATCGTATACCGGTCTGCGGATCGGTCTGAGCGTGGCCAAGGGGCTGGCGTACGCTACGGGCAAGCCGTTGGTCGCCGTTCCCACGCTCGACGCCGTCGCCTATACGACCGGTTGCGCCCAGTTTCCGGTGTGTGCGCTCTTAGACGCTCGGCGCGGGCAGGTCTATGCGGCCGAATACCTTACGGATACCGGATGGCCCGAACGAACGACACCGTTCAAGGTGGGCGCGATAGAGGAGATCGTTCGGGAACTCACACCACCCGTTCTTTTTGCCGGAACCGGGGCGGAAGCGTATCGGCCACGCATCGAAGCGCTATGGAGCGACGGCGCGTTTTTTCTCCCGTCGGGGTTGAGCCGTCTTCACGCGGTTCCGGTAGCATTTCTCGGACTCCGCGCGCTAAAAGCCGGAGAACGAGCCTCGCTATACGATTTGGAGCCGCTGTATCTTCGAAAACCGATGTATGTCAAATCCGGCGAAACGTCACCCTCGTAACTTTTCCGTCCCTGATACGGATGTCCACCCATAAGGTCATGCAAGATATTTCGGTGCATATCGAGCGGATGCGGATCGAACATCTGCCGACCGTGCTGTGTATAGAGCAGGCTTCTTATTCGGATCCGTGGTCCGAGGCGGCATTTGGCAAAGAGATCGAAAACACGGTGATATCCATGCCCGTGGTAGCCACTCGAAACGGAGCGGTTGCGGGGTATCTGGTCGCTTGGCTGGTAGCGGGCGAGGCGCATATCGGGAATGTGGCGGTTGCGCTGGAACACCGGCGCAAAGGGGTGGGGCGGCAGATGTTGGCATGGCTGTTGGCGCACGCCGCAACATGCGGGTGTACCCTATGCTCGCTTGAGGTTCGTGTTTCGAATCTGGCAGCGCAAAACCTCTATGCCGGATTCGGTTTTCGGGCGGCGGCGCTACGCAAGGGATACTACACCCACCCTGTCGAAGACGCGGTCGTGATGCTCAAAACTTTGAACCCCGTCGAAGAAGTTGATTGACGCCGATGCGAAACGCCGTATATATGCAGATCCCGTCGAGCGTCGACAGGCGCTTTTTCTTTCCGGATGTTCCGCCATGTGGCGAACGGTCTCAGGCGGGGATGGGAGGAGGGTAAACAAGAATGGAAATTTCTTTTCCCAAATGTCTGAAGTGTAATATCGGCGTGCTGGTTCCCTTGTCGGACTACGGCCGAGACGGAGCTACGATCGAATATAAGGCATGGGCTTGCACCAACCCGAATTGCGGGTTCAATATCCGTATTGACAACGGGGACATTAGTTTTGGCCGTCCTACGGCACCGTCCACGAAATAAACCGGCAAACGGCTTACAGAAAAGGAGCTTTTATGGCGCGGGTACTGGTAACGGGGAGCAAGGGCACGATCGGGCGTCCGCTGGTTCAGGAACTGCGACGACGAGGACACGACGTCTGGCAGATGGACCTCCAGCATCAGGCCGACATGCAGTATATCCGTGCCGACGTCAGCAACCATCGCCAGTTGGCGCGTGTCTTCGAGGGACAGAACTACGACTTCGTGTACCATCTTGCGGCCGAATTCGGACGACTCAATGGAGAAGAATACTACGATACGCTCTGGGAAACTAACGTCATCGGAACACGCAATATCCTCGAATGGCAACGCAAGTGCGGGTTCAAACTTATCTTCGCCAGTTCGTCGGAAATATACGGGGAGCGGCATGGAGAGGTGCTTACCGAAGATATTCCGCTTCAGCACTCAATCATTCAGCACAACGACTACGCGCTCACCAAATGGGTAAACGAAATTCAGATCATGAATTTCGAAAAACGCTACGGAAATCCGTGTCTCCGTCTCCGTTTCTTTAACGCCTACGGCCCCGGCGAGCACTATCACCATTATCGTAGCGTCGTATGTCTGTTTTGCTACCGAGCCATGTTTGACATTCCATACACCGTCTACAAAGGCTACCACCGCGTTTTTATGTATATCGATGATTTTATACCTACGCTTGCCAACGCACTCGACGCTTTTGTTCCGGGAGAGGTGATCAATGTGGGCGGGGTCGAGTTTCGCAGCGTACACGAGTTAAGCGATCTGATTCTCCAGCATCTTGGAAAAGACGACCGTCTGGTCGAGTATATGCCTGAAGATCGCCACAACGTCCTCAACAAACAGCCGGACATCTCGAAAGCTCGCGACATCCTGAAACACAATCCCCACGTTACGCTCGAAGAAGGCGTGCCCGCCACCATAAAATGGATGAAGTCCGTTTACCTCAAGTGATCTCCATGACTCCGTCCGATGGGACGTCGCGCCCGGATATCAGCCTGATTATTCCCGCTCTTAACGAAGAGGGAAATCTGACCCCTCTTGTCGAGCGAATTCGGGAAATCTTGCGCGAATACGACCTCAATGCCGAAATCCTTATTGTAGACGATTGCAGTCCGGATGGAACACTTAGGGAGGCGCAGGGGTTGCAGGACAGATATCCGGAGGTGCGGGCGTTGCACAAACCCCTGCCGCATGGGCTGGGACGCGGCGTCCGCTTCGGTATTTCACATGCTGCCGGACGCATGGGCGTCGTGGTGATGGCCGACGGAGTAGATCCGCTTGCCACGATAGCGGACTTCAAACGGGCCATCATAGAGGGCGGAGCGCATCTGGCGCTTTTGTCCCGCTACATGCACGAAGGTGACGCCGATACCATCCCTTGGTCGTACAAGTCGTTTCAATATCTGTTTCGGTGGATCGCCTATCTGCTTGTCGGGATCGATCTGAAAGACACGACCTACGCTTATCGCGCTTTCGATTTGGACTACGTCCGCGCGATCGCGCTGAAAAGCGATGGATTCGAGATATCTCCGGAGATTACCTTTTCTGTATTTCTAAGCGGCGGGCGCATCGCAGAGGTGCGAGGGCGTCAGACCCGCCGGGTCACGGGAATGTCCAAATTCGTGTTTCGTCGGGCCGCCGGTGGGTATTCCCGCGTACTGCTGAAAGCATTTGCCCGGCGGTGTCTTCGCCAAGCCTGGTAGATCATCCATCCCCTTTCCCTACCTGGACGCTCCTGCGGGAATCGATCTTTTCACATGACGCTCATTGCCGCTTTTCCTCTACGTGTTTGGCATTTTTTTCTTGCGCGATACCAAAACCGAGCACTTGCCGGATACGATCTGGTGTGTTTGTTTGCGGTAGCAATGGCGTTTTGCGGTGTAGATCGGATCTCCCTGTGGATCGATGAAGCGGAAACCGGTTTTGTCGCAAAAGGGACGCTGACCGCCGGATACCCCATCGCGCACGACGGCGTCCAAAAATATCCCGGTAAAACGAGCTACTACCATAAAAACCTTACCTGGATGGAACTCCCA
>VGJU01000044.1 GCA_016867335.1 Candidatus Zixiibacteriota bacterium
TCATCATGACATGGATATCAACGGTCTTGGAGGGTTGAGTCGGGAACGGCATCTGGTCCGTACAGCGACGGTGGAGGAGTTCCGGGCGGAGCCGAATATGGTCCACGAGATGGGACACTTCCCTACAGCGGAGCAGACGCTTTATCCTGAAGATCATGCTTACGACGGGCCAAATGCTTGGGGTATGGTCATCGACCTGAACAAATGCAATGGGTGTAACGCCTGTGCCATAGCCTGTCAGGCCGAAAACAACATTTCGGTGGTGGGTAAAGATCAGGTTTCCAACGGACGGGAAATGCACTGGATACGTATCGACCGCTACTATCGTGGCGATTTGGACGATCCGGAGACTTTTCATCAGCCTGTTCCCTGTATGCAGTGTGAAAATGCGCCGTGCGAACTGGTATGTCCGGTCGGTGCTACCGTACACAGCAAAGAAGGGCTGAACGACATGGTCTACAACCGGTGTGTCGGAACCCGGTACTGTTCCAACAACTGTCCGTACAAGGTTCGCCGGTTCAATTTCTATTTGTATGCCGACTTTGAAACACCCAGTTTGCAGATGGTCCGCAACCCGGATGTATCGGTAAGAGCGCGCGGTGTCATGGAAAAATGCACCTATTGCGTACAACGGATCAATGAGCGGCGTATCGAGGCCAAAAAGGAAGATCGAAATATTGCTGACGGAGAAATACTGACCGCTTGCCAGCAGGTTTGCCCGACACAGGCCATTACGTTTGGCAATATACGGGATACGAACAGCAAAGTTGCGCAACTTAAGGCCAGTCCGCTGAACTACGGCATGTTGACCGATCTCAATACCAAACCGCGCACGACGTATTTGGCGCGTATTACGAACCCGAATCCGGACTTGAAGGCATAGGAACGCCGTAAAGGGAGTTGTTACCTTGTCGCAAGAAGCTGTCCCCCTCGACAAATCCGGGGTGTATACCGGCGACGAAGTCGTCGATAGGCGTTACGACAACACTTCGCTTACTGACAAAATATCGAACCTCGTACTCCAACGCGGTACGCCGCTGGGTTGGTATGTGGCGGTTGCCATCACCCTGCCTTTTGTAGGTCTTCTTGGCGTATCCGTGTTCTGGTTGGTGTTCAAAGGAACCGGTATCTGGGGGATCAATGTTCCGGTTGGCTGGGGTCTTGCGATTCTCAACTTTGTTTGGTGGATCGGTATCGGCCATGCCGGAACGTTGATTTCCGCTATTCTGTTTCTGATGCGTCAGAACTGGCGCAACTCGATCAACCGGTTTGCGGAAGCCATGACGATTTTTGCCGTCATGTGCGCAGGTATGTTCCCCTTGCTCCATGTGGGGCGGCCTTGGTTGGGGTACTGGCTTTTGCCGCTTCCCAATACCATGTCGCTTTGGCCGCAGTTCCGCAGCCCCCTGCTGTGGGATGTTTTTGCCGTTTCCACGTATTTTACGGTCTCGCTTTTGTTCTGGTACATCGGTATGATCCCCGACTTCGGAACGCTTAGGGACCGAGCGCAACATCCGCTTGTAAAAAAGGTATTCGGAGTGTTTTCTCTCGGGTGGCGCGGTGCGGCGTCGCATTGGAGCCGATACGAAAAAGCGTATCTGATTTTGGCGGGTCTTTCTACGCCACTGGTGCTTTCGGTACACTCAATCGTAAGTTTCGACTTTGCTGTTTCGCTGGTTCCGGGTTGGCACACGACCGTCTTTCCTCCTTATTTTGTCGCCGGAGCCATTTATGCCGGTTTTGCGATGGTGCTTACCCTTACCATTCCGGTTCGCAGGATCTACGGTCTGGAAGGACTGATTACGACGCGCCATCTGGAAAATATGGCCAAAGTAACGCTTGCCACCGGTTTTATCGTCATATACGGCTATGGAATGGAAGCCTTTATCGCTTGGTACAGCGCCAGCCCGTACGAAGGTTTTATGATGCTGAACCGTATGACCGGGCCGTATGCTTGGACCTATTGGTTACTGATTTTCTGCAATGCGATCAGCATCCAAGTACTCTGGTCCAAAAAGATGCGGCGCAATCCGGTCGTCCTGTTTATCATCTCGCTGATCGTAGGGGTAGGCATGTGGCTGGAGCGGTTTGTCATTGTGGTGACGAGTCTTAGCCGGGATTACTTGCCGTCGTCGTGGGATATGTATTTCCCGACGATCTGGGACTGGGGCATGTATGTGGGCACGATAGGGTTTTTTATGTTCATGATGTTGATGTTTATCCGCTTTTTACCGATCATTCCCATGTCTGAAATGAAGCTGGTCCTTCCGAAAGACAAACAGAAGGAAGGCAAGGCATGAGTCACGGTCACGGCGCAACAGCCGAACCGCAGCTGTGTGGCCTGATGGCGGAGTTCGAGACCGAAAACGCCATTATACACGCTACGGAACAGGTGGCCAAAGGAGGTTATCATCATGTAGAGGCATACACGCCTTACGTGATCGAAGAGGTGTTGGACCATTTGCATCTACACAAAAATCATGTAGCGCTTGTCATTCTGATCGGGGGCCTGGTAGGGTGCGCGGTAGGCTTTGGCATGCAGTATTTTGCGTCCGCTATTCATTATCCGCTCAACGTAGGCGGACGCCCGTTTAACAGTTGGCCCTCGTTTATTCCCGTTATGTTCGAGTGCACGGTGCTGTTTGCTTCGTTTGCCGCGGTCATAGGCATGTTGCTGATGAACGGGCTTCCCCGTCCGCATCATCCGGTGTTTAACGTGGACCGTTTTCAGTATGCCACGCAGGATCGTTTTTTTCTGTATATAGATGCCCATGATCCGAAGTTTGACAGGACCGCCACTCGGCGATTCCTCGAAAGTCTCCATCCCTACGAGGTATCCGAAGTTGAAGGCTAACGCAATGAACCGGATGAAATCGAGTTTGATCTGCGCCCTGTTGATTGCCGGTCTTGCCGCTTGTCGTCAGGATATGCACGATCAACCCAAATCCGACCCGCTGGAAAAAAGCGTGTTTTTTAAAGACGGTCGTGCTTCGCGCCCGCTTGTCGAGGGGACCGTCGCACGCGGGCACCTCAAACTGGACGAGCACTTTTATACGGGAAAGGTAAACGGTGTGCTGGCTACGACCTTTCCCTTTCCGGTGACGATGGAAGTGTTGCAACGGGGTCGTGACCGTTTTGATATCTACTGTGCGCCGTGCCACAGCAAAGTAGGAGACGGTCGGGGGATGATCGTGCAACGCGGGATGAAGCAACCGGAGTCGTATCACAGCCAGCGGTTGCGTGAAATAGCCGTCGGACACTTTTTCGATGTAATGACCAACGGGTTTGGAGCCATGTACAGCTATTCGGAGCGTGTCAGTCCTCAGGATCGCTGGGCGATTGCCGCGTATATCCGGGTACTGCAACTCAGTCAGGGCGCCAATCTGCGTGATCTTCCCGCACAGGATCAACAACTCATTCAACAGGTTGAAGTCACCACACCATGACCATGATCTCCGACGCGCTTGCTACACAGTTGGACGGACTTCAGAAAAAAGTGCTTACCATCGGCCTTGTGCTGTTGGTGGCAGGACTTGCTATCGCGCTTATCACCGGCGATATGGCTCAATTTTATCAGTCTTATCTTATCGGTTTTGTTATCTGTTTTGGCATAACGTGCTGTTGTTGGGGTTTCTGCATGCTCCACCATTTGGTCGGCGGCCGATGGGGGTTTATCGTTCAGCGACTTCTTGAGTCCGTTATGAGTACATTCCCGGTTTTGCTGATTTTGTTTGTCCCGATTGTAATCGGCATGCACGATCTGTATCACTGGACGCATGAAGAGGCGGTTCAAAACGATATTATTCTTCAGCATAAACAGTCTTATCTTAACACTTCCTTTTTTATCGTTCGCGCTTTGCTGTATTTTGCCATCTGGATCGCCGCCTCCCATCTGTTGATCAAGTGGTCGAATACACAGGATGTCAACGGCGATCCAACGCTTACGGACAGGATTCGGGATATCAGCGGTCCGGGTATCGTCGTTTTTGCGCTTTCCATGACCTTTGCCTCTTTCGATTGGATCATGTCTACCGACCCGCACTGGTTTTCCACCCTATACGGCGTGATGATGATTGTAGACGCCGGTGGGGCTGCGATGGCCCTTATCATTATGATGATGACCTATATGCGCCATCACGATCCCTATAGCCGACTTGTCGGGGCCGATCGGTTTCACGATTGGGGCAAACTCCAACTGGCCTTTACGCTACTCTGGTTTTATATGATGCTTTCCCAGTTTTTGATCATCTGGGCGGCTAATCTTCCGGAAGAAAATCCGTGGTATATCCACCGTACCCATAACGGTTGGGAAGTCGTGACCGTTGCGCTTGTGTTGTGCCGGTTTGTGATCGCCTTTTTTCTGTTGCTCTCCATTCCGCGTAAAAGAGACCCACGCCGTCTGGTCAAGGTGGCGATTTTTATCTTCGTTATGCACTGGGTCGATATGTACTGGCACATTGCACCCAATTTTCACGGTGAAGGTTTTCATTTCAGCCCGCTTGATTTTATCGTTCCGGCAGGCTTGGTCGGCGTATGGTTCTTTTTTGTACTCCGCCGGCTGAAAACATGCCCGTTGATCCCGCAGAAAGACCCCCGATTCGGTCATTTGGTCGAATCGGCATCGACCGCACAGGCCTCTTAAACACAGGTTTCTTGCATGAATCATCCGGAAGATCATCACGTAGACGAACAAGCGCTCCAGCGCGGTCATGAGATCCATGAGTCGAACGTACGGCTTATCGTCAAATTCGGGGTTGCGTTGACGGGAATGACCGTATTTTCGATGTTGTTGATGTGGGCTATGTTCGAATGGATCGAGGGGTATAACAGCAGTAGCTTCGAGAAACCTGCGCCGCTGACGGAAATCAACCAACTACCGCCCGAACCACGTCTTCAGGTGCTTCCTGAAGAGGATCTGGCCAAAATGCGGGAAGCGGAGCAGAAAAAATTGAGCAGCTACGATTGGGTTATTCGAACCGCCGAGATAGTCCAGATTCCGGTAGACCGTGCCATGCAATTAACGATAGATGATTCCCGGTTTTCATTGCCCGTACGGTCTGCCGTGTCTCCAAATACCTCAAAGGCGACACCATGAAGCGATGTCATATACATTGCGGTATGGGACTGCTTGCAGCCGTTCTGGCGTTCGAAGTCGGCGCTTCCTCTGCCGAATCGCCGGGACTCGATGCCAGTGCCCAGCCGAGGGTACTGACCGAGGTGGGTATTACCCAGCGTGTTGGAACCTATATGCCCGGCCATCTTTCCTTTAAAGACGATCAAGGAAGTACCGTTACGCTGGAAAAATATTTCAACGAGAGACCTGTTCTATTGGCGATGGTTTATTACGAGTGCCCCATGCTCTGCACCGAAGTGCTGAACGGTCTCGTTCGCAGCATCGCGCCGCTTTCCTTTAAGGTCGGCCAAGAGTTCGATGTCGTAGCGGTAAGCATCAATCCAAAGGAAACGCCCGAATTAGCCGCACAGAAAAAAGCAGTATATGTGGAGCGCTACGGCAAGCCGCAATCGGTCCCAGGTTGGCACTTTCTGACGGGAGAAGAAGCGTCCATTCGAGCGTTGGCGGACTCGATAGGGTTTCGATATACCTACGATCCTGCGACCGGACAGTTTGCGCATGGAAGTGCGATCTTGGTCGCTACGCCGGAGGGGCGGATCGCTCAGTATTATTTTGGCATCGAGTACTCGTCCGCGGATCTGCGACTTTCTATCGTCGAAGCATCCCAAAATCGACTGGGTAGCATATACGATCAGGTTTTGCTGTACTGTTTTCATTACGACCCGGAACAGGGGAAGTACGGAATCGTCATTATGAACGTGATTCGGATGGCCGGGGTTGCTACGGTGCTGGCGATGGGTTCGTTTATGCTGGTCATGTTCCGTCGTGACCGGCGGGCGAAATCGGGTGTCCAGCCGCCATCCGATAGGATTTAGCCTGTCAGACCGTCCAGCCACCGGCTGGCATAACGGTAAAGCGAGTGTATGAACAAGGAATTTCAACTGCATCCGGAACAGGCTTCGACTTTTGCTGGACAAGTCGATCTGCTGTACTTTTTCGTGATTGCCGTCAGCGTGTTTTTTATGGCATTGATCTGTGTGCTGGTCTATTCGTTTTCCGTCAAGTACCGACGCAAAACACCGGATCAGATGGCCGAAACCCAAGCCCATGAGAACCTGTTGTTGGAAATCACATGGTCGGCTATTCCCTTTGCGCTGATGATGATCATGTTTGGATGGGGGACCTATCTGTTTTTCAAAGTTTATCAGGTTCCTGACGGTGCGATGAGCTATTATGTAGTAGGCAAGCAATGGATGTGGCATATTCAACATCCTACAGGTCAGCGTGAGATCAACGAGTTGCATGTGCCTGTAAATACGCCGATCAAACTTACCATGGCTTCCGAAGATGTAATCCACAGCTTTTTTATTCCAGCGTTCCGGGTCAAAAATGATGTGATTCCGGGTCGATATACCACCATGACTTTTGAGGCAACCAAAACGGGAACGTTTCATCTGTTTTGCGCCGAATACTGCGGTACGGAACACTCCCGGATGGTGGGTAGCGTAGTCTCGATGGAACCCGAGGACTATCAGAGGTGGTTAAGCGGGGGGATCAGCGACGAGACACCCGAACAGACAGGCGCTAAACTGTTTTCCCAGTTGAACTGCGCCACCTGCCACAGCGATCAACCCGGAGCGCGCGGTCCCTCTCTCAACGGCAAATTCGGCGCGGAGGAAACCCTATCGAGCGGAGATAAAGTGGTAGTGGACGAAGCCTATATCCGCGAGTCGATTTTGAATCCACGCACCAAGATCGTTGCCGGATATCAGTCGATCATGCCTATGTATCAGGGGCAGGTAACCGAAACCCAGATTTTTAATCTGATTTCCTATATCAAAACGCTACAAGCTACACAGGGGGCCAAATAAAGTGAACACGATCAGCGCGCCGCACTCGCCAACCGAGTTCGAGATGCCCCGAGAGCATTTTTTGAATGCCACCCATACGGTCAAATCATGGCTACTTACCATGGACCACAAGCGGGTGGGTATCCTCTATTTGTTGAGCATCTCAGTATTCTTTCTCCTCGGGGGAACCTTTGCCAGCATGATTCGTCTGGAATTGGCCACCCCACAAGCGGATTTTATGGAAGCCGATCAATACAATACAGCCTTTACCATGCACGGGATCATCATGATCTTTTTCTTTTTGATCCCGTCCATCCCTGCTGTATTCGGAAATTTCGTCCTGCCGCTTATGATCGGAGCAAAAGACGTAGCGTTTCCCAAACTCAATCTGATGAGTTGGTATCTGTTCATTTTTGCAGGGGCCTTTGGTATAGCGACCACCCTTCTCGGCGGTGTAGACACCGGGTGGACTTTCTATACCCCGTTTAGCAGTACCTACTCAAATGGGAACGTCATCTTGGCGGGTATGGCGGCTTTTATAGCAGGGTTCTCCTCGATTTTGACAGGCTTGAATTTTATGGTGACTATCCATAAAATGAGAGCCCCCGGTCTGACATGGTTCCGGATGCCGCTTTTTGTCTGGGGTATGTATGCCACCAGTCTTATCATGGTGCTCGGGACTCCGGTCATCGCCATTACACTCGTTTTGATGATGCTGGAGCGCGGGCTCAGCATCGGGATTTTCAACCCCAAGCTCGGTGGCGACCCGGTGCTGTTTCAGCATCTGTTCTGGTTCTATTCTCATCCCGCCGTCTATATTATGATTCTACCTGGTATGGGTGTGATTTCCGAAGTAGTGGGATGTTTTTCCCGGAAACGTGTTTTTGGCTATGATTTTGTGGCGCTCTCCAGCGTATCGATTGCCGTGCTGGGATTTTTGGTTTGGGGACACCACCTGTTTGTTTCCGGGCAGTCGATCTATGCGGGGATGGTGTTTTCTTTTATCACGATGGTGGTGGCGCTACCCTCCGCCATCAAAGTTTTTAACTGGATCGCGACCATGTATCGGGGATCCGTGACGTTTGATGCCCCTATGCTCTATGCCATGGCTTTTATCGGTCTGTTTTCCGTCGGGGGACTGACCGGGGTGGCGCTGGCCTTGCTGGGGCTCGATATCCACATGCACGATACTTATTTTGTCGTAGCCCACTTTCACTATGTTATGGTGGGGGGGGCGGTGACCGCCTTTATGGCTGCTCTGCATTTCTGGTGGCCTAAGATGACCGGACGCTTGTATCCCGAAGGATGGTCCAAATTGGCGGCCTTTCTGATCTTTGCCGGATTCAACCTGACGTTCTTTCCCCAATTCGTCGTCGGCTATTTGGGAATGCCACGCCGATATCATGTGTATCCAGAAGAATGGCAACTGCTTAACATCATGTCCTCGGCAGGAGCGACCGTGCTGGCGGTCGGTTTTATCGTGCCCGCTGTCTATCTGCTTTGGTCGTTGAAAAACGGCAAGATTGCCGGCTCGAATCCATGGACGGCAACCGGTCTCGAATGGATTCTGTCCTCGCCGCCGCCCACTCACAATTTCGATACGACTCCGATTGTGACGGAACCGGCGTATAACTACGGAAAACCGATCGAAATCCCGGTCCGGGAAAAAGAATCGGCTCACGTATAACACTGTCGGCACGGTAAAAGCGTAGCGAAGGAGCAAATGGTGTCAGTTGGTCATTCCGATGTGGCAGATTCCGGCCACGAAGAACATGCTCAGCATCCTGCATATCATGGCCATCAATTCGATGATATGGCCCAGCAGAACGAAGCCGCCAGCCTTGGCATGTGGTTGTTTCTGCTGACGGAAATTATGTTTTTCGGGGGCTTTTTTCTCGGATATTCCATATACCGATCCCACTACTACGATGCCTTTGTTGCCGGTAGCCACCACTTGGATATTTTTTGGGGTGGGTTTAACACCGTCGTTCTCATCACCAGCAGCGTCACAATGGCCTTTGCCGTTCGCGCCGCCCAGTTGGGAAACAAAAAACATATCCAGTTGTTTTTGATTCTTACGCTGATTCTTGGTTTTGCCTTTCTCGGCGTCAAGTATATCGAATACTCACACAAGTTTCACGACCACCTGATTCCCGGGTACGACTTTATCTGGACCGGTAAAGGCAATCCGCGGCATGTACAGCTTTTCTACGGATTCTATTTCGGGATGACCGGGATGCACGCGCTTCACATGATTATAGGAGCGGGTCTCTTGATCTGGCTGTTGGTCCGCGTTTCCCAGAATGTCTTTACTACCGAATACTACGCGCCCATCGAGAATTTCGGGCTGTACTGGCATTTTGTCGATCTGGTTTGGATCTTTCTGTTCCCGCTGCTGTATCTTATCGGCGGACTCCACGAATAACCCGGTTTCGGGAAGGTTGTCATGGCAGAACATTCCGAGCATACTCAGCATTCCCATCACATCGCGACACCGGGAAGCTATTTGGCGATTTTCGCTGCGCTTATTGCGCTTACCGCGCTTACCGTCTTTGTCGCATTTATCGATCTTGGCATCATAAATACCGCAGTGGCCCTCGCCATTGCCGTGACCAAGGCAGTGCTGGTCATCCTTTTTTTCATGCACCTCAAATTCAGCCCCAACCAGACTAAGCTGGCTATGGTCGCAGGGATTTTCTGGCTCATGATCATGCTGATCATTACCGCCTTTGACTACGTGGGACGTGGTTGGCAGCCGGACCCGGGCGGATGGCAACCGTTCTGAAAATCCGATAACACCTTCGGCTCCGTTTGGTTACATCCTCAATAGAGAGACGATAAATCGCAGACCGTTTCCTGACATTCCCCCAAAAACAAAACCCCCGACGGATGACTCCGCCGGGGGTTTTGTTTTCTATTGAAGCCTCCGCAATGGGTACGGGAAAGAGGAGCCTGCCCGTTACAACCGAACATCGGTCTGGTCGTATCTCCCGATCGGTCTTACCCAGATATTGCGGAAACGTCCTGGATTCCCGTGATCCTGAAGCTTGAGCGGTCCTGCATCCGCGTGGGGTGTATCGTAGTTGGAAACGATCCGGTGACCGGTCGGCCCCATCAGCGCCTGATGCAAATGTACCAGAATGCCGTTGTGAAATACGGTCATATACGCCGGGCTGACTAACTTGCCGTGTTCCCACCGGGGACGGATAAAAACCACCTCGTAGCTCTGCCATTCGCCCGGTTTGCGGCAGACATTGGCAAGGGGTGGATACTGGCCATACAGTGCCGCCGTCGTGCCATCCGGATAGGTCTTGTTGTCATAACAGTCCAGCACCTGAATTTCGTACAACCCCATCAGAAATACACCGCTGTTCCCTCGTCCCTGACTGTTTCCTTCCACCACGGCGGGCGCAGCCCATTCCAGATGAAGCTGGCAATCTCCGAAATGCAACTTGGTTTCGATATCGCCGGTCCGGGTCACTTCCATATACCCGTTTTCCACTTTCCATTGCGCCATGCCGTCGCGCCCCGTCCAGTTCGAAAAACCCGATCCGTCAAAAAGCACTACCGCATCGGAGGGCGGTTCTGTGTCGGTTTTACCGGGTGCCACGATACGCGGCTGAGGGCGTTCACCGTCGTGTACCCGCCATTTCGTCCCGGGAAGAAAGGGTGTATCCGAATAACCGATAGACTCTGCCATGCAAGGCTCCTACGTATTGGAGGGAAAATTACGCGCCCGTTTGCGGGCACGCTCGAAGTAAACACGTCTGTCAAAATCCGTGTAGCACGACAAAACATCTCGGCTCTCTGGGTACGTTTGTCCTTCGCCAAGATCGGGACAAACGTACCGGATTATTTTTCTATTAAACGGCGTCGGGCAGAACAACGGTTTTCAGGCGGTCGCGGTGCGTGTGGCCCGCAGTGTTATCCCCTTGTCCACCATGTTTTTCAATTCCTGCATCTTAAAGGGTTTTGCCAGAAACTCGTCCACATCGCTGATCTGGCGGTTGCTATGTGCAAAATACTGCCCCCACCCGGTTATGGCGACGATAAACGCCGCCGGATCGGTCTGCCGCACCACATGCGCCACGTTCCAACCCGACAACCCCGGAAGCCCTATGTCAGTAAACACTTGATGGTGTCGACGTTCGTTAAACAGCCGGATACCCTCCGGACCCGATGCTGCCACGTCGACCTCATGCTCCGACAACATTTTAGCCATCGTCTGTCGAATGACGTCTTCGTCGTCGATAACGAGAATAAGTTGCCGTGCGGTTTGTCCGGTTTCTGTTGTTGTGGCGCTCTTTTCTTCTTGGCGATACACGGGCAACTTGATCGTAAAAATGGCCCCCGCCCCCGGTTCGGTCTCGACCTGTATCGTTCCACCGTGACGTTTCAGAATGCCGTGTACTACGCTCAAGCCAAGTCCAAGACCGGTCGCCGGGCCTTTGGGTGGTAAAGAAAGGCTCGAAAATCCGGGCGGCTGTCTCCTCGTCCATGCCCGTTCCCGTATCGCCGACACGCACCTGGACCATGCCGTCCTTTGTGTTTGCCTCTATGGTCAACGTGCCTCCGCCCGGCATGGCATCCACCGCATTCAGGATAAGGTGGGTAAACACCTCGACCAGTTCCACGGGGTTTCCTGCCACTTGGGGAACGGGACGAACAGGACGATTCACCTGTATATCTGCATCGGCGGCACGCACCGTGGACTGCCAACGGGGTTCGGTGATACGCAACGCCTGTCCGATGAAATCGTTGACATCCAGCGGGAGTAGGTTAGGATGGGAACGAATCCGGGTAAATTCCTGAAGTTGACGTGCGATTCTGGCTCCCTGCTGCGCCGATTGCATGATCGTATTAAGATAGGAGTCGTATAGTTTTAGTGACGGTTCCATTTGAAGCAGTTCCGTGTACCCTACTACGCAGGTCAACAGGTTGTTAAAATTGTGCGCCACTCCGGCCGCCAACTCGCCTACGGCGCGGAGCCGTTCGCTTTGAACCAGTTGCTCCTGCTTTTCTTCCAGCATGTGGTACAAACGAGAGTTTTCGAGCGCGATCGCCACTTGATCGGCCAGCGTCTGAATTACTTCCACATCCTGTGCGGTAAAAGCGTCGGGAACGGGATTTTCTACATTGATCACTCCCAGCAGGCGGGCATTGGAACGCACCGGAACCACCACGCAAGAGCGAAGCAAATTTGTATCTCCGATATATCGTATCTCCGCTTTTGTATCGGGAACGATCACGGTTTCGCCCGTTCTGGCCACCACACCGGCGATTCCCTCTTCGCCGATGCGCATCTTCAGCGTGCGGATGTGGTCGGGAAAGCTTTCTTCCGCGTAAAGCTTTTTAACGACAAGGTACTCGCCTTCCACAAGCGCGATACCCGCATAGGAATATCCCAGATGACCGCCGATGATATGTATGGCGCGTTCGATGACCGTCGGTACGGATTGTAATACGGTCAATTCCGACGCCATGGCAGCCACAAGCCCCAGACGGTCGGCCTGTAGCCGAGACTCTTCTGTACAACCGGGCGTTGGAGATGGCAATGCCGAGTACCCGCGCCAGTGAAACCGCAAACTGGAGGTCCGCTTCGGTAAAAGTGTCCTTTTTGTCGTCGTGAATATCCAGTACCCCGATGACACGATCCTCGTCATGAATCGGGACAACCAATTCCGACAGGGTGGGGTCGTTTCCTACAAGGTCGATATATCTTGTATCGCGGTGAACGTCGTTGACAAGCGCCGGCTCGCCATGCGCCGCTACCCACCCCACAAGCCCCTGCTCCCCGATTCTGAAGCGCAGGGTCTGAGCCACGTCGTAGAGTACGATATCTCGGCCCTCGACGATGCCCAGTCATGTATCCTGATAGTCCCTCATGGCCTCTTTGACGGCCCGGGCAAGAGAGGGGATATCCTGGAGTTTTATAACCGTTTCGGTAATCCGGCTCAGCTTTTCAAGCTGAAGCGCAAGCCGGGGCGTATCTGTGGTTGGTGGGCTCATAAGAAGGTTTTCATGAGACGCAGGCACTATCCAATATCAAATCCCTGCGCGGGTTATACGACGGTGTGCGTGTCAATAACGTGTTATACGGCAAGTCTTTTCACTTTGCCATGCAACTTGTTCAGGACGAGTTTTTGCAACGCTACTTTATTGCTGGCGTTGTCGGTTCGCAAGGGGTTGCTCGGTTGGACCGGTCAACTCACGCTGCGTACTCGAACGGGCTGGTTAGGGACCGACAGAAGTCTGGGAAAAGCCAGCAGTCGTTCCGCCAGCTTCAAATCGATCCTCATTGTTTATACTGGGCACGGTCACTAGTGGGGATGCTCTGACGCTCTCATCCGTTTGTCAGGCGCACGGCTCAGCAGGCTCACCGCGAACGGCCTCCCCTAATCATCTTTGCTATCCGTGCTTAGTATAACTCCGCACTTTGCTCCGCCTAATCCCTACTTCAGCAACAGAATCTTGCCACCGGTTTGCACCTCGGAGGAAGAGGACGTGATCGTCATGCGGTATACATAGACCCCGCTGGAAACCGGTTGTCCGTTTGCCGCTTTGCCGTTCCACGGCAGAAAATACCGACCCACCGGACGTGGCGCATCCAACAGCATGGCGACTTCCTGACCGAGTATGTTGTATATGACGATACGCACATGCCCCGCGTTCGGCACGCTGTATTGAACCGTCGCAAACGGACGCGTAGAGAGCGAAAACGGGTTGGGATACCCTGAAATATCGGCCTTGGCAATGGGCGTTTCGTTGACCAGTGTAGAATCGTATTCGGCTTCGAACGTGTAGTTGGACGTAAACCCGGTTCGGTTGAGCGACGCGGCAACCAGCACGATGGCATCGTAGTTTCCCCAGTTGAACACCTCCGCCTCGCCCAGTTGAGCGAAAAGCCCGACGGTGATGACCGTGTCCGGGCCCATATGCCGGATCGCCGCCAGTGAAACGCCCCACTCTCCGGATATTCCCCGGAATTTGACCCGAAGGCCACCTTTTAAAAACGGATCGGGTTTGAAAAGAATATAATTCGCCCCCAAGGGCAACGGCATCTTGCTACCGGTGTCGGTCGGCCCCGAAAACGGAAAGACGGTGCTCGAATCTTTGAACACGACCCCCGGCCACAGCGCCGACTCCTCGTAATACCACCCCGGATCGGCACGCACACCGGTAAATACATTCCACAGCGTAAACTCTTGAAAGGCCGACTTGAGCGTTCGGCTTGCCGTCTGCTGCAACGCCTGTTCCATTGCGTCGAGCGCTTGAAGTGTTTCACAGCGATCCCAAATCGCTCGCACGATCTGTCTGCCAAACCGCTCCGAAAGAAACATCGGCCAGAGCACCCCCGAAAATTCGTGTTGCCCGTTGGCCGTCTGAAGCGATACCCACGGTTGGGTCAGAAACCCGCTAAAGCCCGTCAAATACGTCACGTAATCGTTGACAGGGTCAAAAACCTGATCTTCCGACCAGACTGCGGACTGCTCGAGCCAGAACGTGTCTTCTTTAAAGTCGTACCCAAACTGAATGGCGTGAAAAAATTCATGCGCTGCCGTGGCGCTGAGCAGGTCGAGTGCTTCGCTCAACGTGTTTTTTACCCCGAAATAGTCGTTGTCTACCACGATATACGAGGGAACCTTGCGTCCGGAAACTACGTTCTCCGGAACCGCAAATCCCGCGATACCCGTTCCGATATCCTGAATATATACGTCGTATCTTGCGTTGCCGCCGTCGTCCCCGCCTTGGCTGACATACGTCGCGTGATACTGAAAATCCTCCGGTGGAGGCCGGAATCCGAGCGAGTCGATCTCGATTCGGTACGCGGTTTCGAAATATTCGGCGCATCGCTCCACCCAGTCGGGCAGTCCGTCGTTGTCGGCATCCGACGGTTCGCTACGCCGCGCGCCCGGACGGTCGTCCGTCGTCGTCACATACCAGATGCGAAAATGGCCTTCCGGGGTATCGTAAAAAACAGGGGTAGGGACATAGCTATGCCCGAATCCGCCGGTGTTCGAGTCTTCTCCCGGTCGCGTGGGGCGCGTGGCAAAAGAAATGCCGTTACGCATTCCACCCGGTGCAGACGACGGTATCACCCCGTGCTCCGTCGTGTGGGAAGCAAGAAGTTCGAGGGTTCCACAACGCCCGGACAAGGCGGTTCGGGCAAAAACGCTTACAGAGAAAAAAAGGGTCAGAACCAGACAAAAAACCGCAAAAACGGCAGACATGAGCGCGTTCCGGAGACAAAACCATGATCGGAGTGGTTTTAAAACTTCGAAAACTTCTTCCGTAACATATTGTTTTTGATACCGTCTGTCAACTCCGTTTTCTTTGTTGACCCTTGGTTAGCGGCCCCGTACATTGGGCGGCGTCCGGACAGACTTGTTGTGTCGTTCCGTCCCATCCTCGTTTGCCCCCAAATAGGATTTGCATCTGGCTCAGGAGGCTTTGTTCATGCGCATCACCGCCGTAGAAACTACGCTGATCACCGCCACCATCGACCCGGAAATCATGATCATCTCGTCGCTGGGTTCGCATCGGCTGTCCCGCTACGTACTTCTGCATATCCATACCGACGAGGGGATCACCGGTTTGGGCGAGGCCACGGTGATGCCGGGCTGGAGCGGAGAGACGCCGGAAGGCGCCTGTGCGCTAGTGGCTCGCTATTTTGCCCCCGAACTGGTCGGACACGATCCGTTCGAACTGGAACGCCACATGCACACGCTGGACCGTGTAGTGGTGGACAACCCCTTTGTCAAGGCCGCTATTGAAATGGCGTTGCTCGACTTGCAGGGCAAAAAACTTGGCGTACCGGTATACGACCTGCTGGGCGGACGATGTCACGACACGGCGATTCCCGTAAAATTCGTCGTCGCCGCCACCGAGCCGGATATTGTAGTCCGCAACGCCCAGCGTATGGTGGCTACCGGTTTCGATACGATCAAAATCAAGGTGGGACGCGGCAATCCGGACGCGGACGTGGAGCGGGTGCGGCGGGTACGCGAGGCACTGGGGAACGATGTTCGATTGACTGTAGACGCCAACGGGGGGTGGACCGTAACCGATGCGATCCGTACGATCCGGCGGCTGGAACCGTTCAATCTGGTGTTGGTCGAACAACCCGTTCACCGAAAGGATATCGCCGGCATGGCGCGTGTGCGCTCTTCGGTAGGGCTGCCGATCATGGCTGACGAGGCCGTTTTTACCGTAGCCGATGCGCTTGAGGTGATCCGTCAGGATGCGGCGGACATTGTCAGCGTGTATCCCGGCAAAAACGGCGGCATACTCAAGTCGCGTCTGATCGCGCAACTTGCCGAAGCCTCCGGAAAACCCTGTCACATCGGAAGCAACCTGGAACTGGAACCGGGATCGGCGGCCATGGCCCATTTAGCAGTCTCGACCGCCAACATCGTGTCACAACGGTATCCGGCAGATATCATCGGACCGCTGTACCACCGCGACCGCACGACGGCGGAGCCTTTCGGTGTAGACGGCGGCGTCGCACGCGTGCCGGAAGGGCCGGGACTTGGCGTCACGCTTGACGAGCGGCGTGTCGCGCAACTGGCCGGATCGGAAGGGTAACCTCTACGCTCGGTTGAGCCGGTCGCACAACGCCAGAATTTTCTCGTGTTCAAGCTCCGGGTAGTTGCCGATATAGAATCCGAAAAAGTGTATGTGTTCCACCTGCGGATAGTCGGCAAAAACGTCGCCCACGATGTGTTTCAGATACGGCTGACGCAACTGATTGCCACCACCCGCCATCCCCCCCGACGAAACTCGACCCCGCGGCGGCGAAGCGTCCGCATGACGCGCTCGGACAAGGCGGTGTCCGGCTCGCGCAGGACAAGCGTAAACGCATAGTTGCAACTGCCTTTCACGACAAAATCGGTTCGGTTTTTTTCCGGGTCGAGATGCCGCAGAAATAGCTCTAGATTTTCTACCCGCCGCCGGTTGTTTGCATCCAGGCGTTTAAGCTGCGACCGCCTGATGACCGCGTTGAGTTCCGTACTGCGCATGTTGTACGCCGGAAAAGCAAAGATAAAGTCGGGATTCAAATCGGGATGCCGGTCGTAATATTCTTGTCTGAACGCGGCAGACCGGGCCTCGCGCACCATGCCATGACTCCGGAACATCCTGAGCGTCTCGTAGAGATGCGGATCGTCCGTAGAGACCATACCGCCTTCTATCGTACTCATGTGATGCGCATAGTAGAAGGAAAAGTTTGACATAAGCCCGAAAGTTCCGGTCTTACGCCCCTGAAACGTGGCGCCGTACGATTCGCAGACATTCTCGATCAGCGGAATACCTCGCCGCGCCAACGTATCGATCAATTCGTCCGTAAGCGCATTGTACCCCAGTACATGAGTCGGAAACACGGCGCGCGTGTCCGGCGACAACCGGCGAATCGCCTGTTCGGTATCCATACCCAGTGTACGTGGGTCGATATCGACAAACACGGGCCGAAATCCGCATTGAATGACCGCAGAGATATCTGAAACCCATGTAAGCGCGGGCACGATGACCTCACCCGTACCAAAACGTTCCCTAAGCGCCGATAACGTGATCAGATTTGCCGAAGACCCCGAGTTGACAAAAACGCTGTACGTTACGCCAAGCCACGCAGACCACTCCTGCTCGAACGCTTCTACCTGACGCGATTGCGTCAGCATTTCGTCCCTACTCAGAAATTCGATCAATACCTCCCGGTCGGCCCGCGTGATGTTGTTTGACATCAAGGGCCATGCAGGACGTTCCGACTCCTGCATCGCCGAAAACCACCCTCTGCACCCCGTTTTCTGCGTCGCCCCTCTCCCACGCTCGTATTCTGTGTTTTGTGTTGCCGGAAGACCATGCAAAGGCCGTGCTTCCTCTATCATCGACGTTCTCCCTTTGATACCGAACAGGATTTTCTGTCTTTGACGTTTGTTCAGGCGTTTCTGAATACGCCCGGTCCCATCATCCGATACGCTTTTAACAGTTCGACGATACCCGCGTCCAGCGTGCGTTGCGCTTCGAAACCGGCCTCCCGGAGCCGCTGATTGGATACGATATAGTTTCGCTTGTCCGGGTCGCTTCCGATGTCCGAAAAATGAATAAAAAAATGGGGAACATGTTCTTTGATCTTCTCGGCTAACTCTCCTTTGGAGAGATTGGCGGAATCCAGTCCTACGTTATAGCACTGTCCGGCCATCTGGCGGACGTGTTCTACCGCGAAAAGCATGGCGTCTGCCACGTCTCGCACATGGACGAAGTTGCGTTTGAAGTCCTTTTCGAAAATGACAATGTATCCGTCGGCAAAAGCGGCATAGACAAAATGATTGACAAGCAAGTCCAGCCGCATCCGGGGCGATACGCCAAACAGGGTTGCCAGTCGGAAGACAATGACGTTCGGAAACCCCATGAGATACCGTTCTGCGTCTACTTTGGTCCGTTCGTACAACGAAATCGGTTCGAGCGGGGTGTCCTCGGTACAATACATATCGCTCGTCCGAGTTCCGTACCCGCTGTTGGTTGTAGGATACAGGACAAGTTGGTCGGGCCTTTTCAACCGTCCAAGCAATGTCGCCTCGTCGTAGTTTACCGATTGCGCCAGAATAGGATCCCGGTTGCAGGACGGAGCGCCTACGATGGCGGCCAGCGGAATACAGATATCCGTCTTCCGCATCAGTTCGCCCATAAGCGATTCGTTGCGTACGTCTCCCAACACAAACTCGAATGTTTTGCGCGTGCACAGATGCAACAGCGACGTCTGGCCGAACATCAGGTTGTCGAGCGCCGTAACGTGGTATCCGGCGTCGAGCAGGTGTTCGCAAAGAACGGAACCGAGATAACCGGAACCACCTGTCACCAGTACATGGGGCGCCATATATTGGCTCCTTTTTCCCAAAGGCAAATGTTACACCTTTGGTACGCGCATTATGGACGTCGGATAACACGCTTACACGAAACATCGCTTCGCATATCCTGTGCCAGCGCATCCCTGTACGCAATAAAATCCGTTCTTCATCCTCTCTTCCGTACATGCTACCTGTATCTAACCGATTGAAAGGTAATGGGATATATAATCTATGTCGATGCGTTGTCGGAGGTTGCGCCGATAGGGGTTCTCTTTTCTACCGTAAAACCGTTGCATCGTGTGTTCAAAAAACTCGTTTTTGCAGGCAAGGCGGAAATAATTGCCGCACCGATCCGAGCCGTACCATGCGTCCACCCCTTGCGGCAAGGCTATGGGAGATTTACAATGCGGTATCCCGTTTCCACCCTTTACTCTTCACCCTTTTGCGAGGTGCCCATGTCCACATCTGCCGTTATCTCCGCTCCGCGTTATCGCGCGGTCATCATCGGATCGGGGTCCATCGGTTCCGCCCATGCCGCTGGATACGCGGGAGCGGCGCGTATCGACCTTGTCGCCTGTGCCGATACCGTGCATGAACAGGCGCAACAGTTGGCGGATCGGTTTGGCGTCAAAACCGTATATACTGATTACCGCCGGATGCTCGACACCGAACGCCCCGATATCGTAAGCATCTGCACCTGGCATCCCCTTCATGCCGCCATGACGATCGCAGCGGCAGCACGGCAGCCCCGCGTCATTCTGTGTGAGAAACCTATGGCCACCTCGATCGGAGAAGCCGAGGACATGGAGACCGCCTGTCGGCGCAACGGTGTTCGGCTTGCCATCGGGTTTCAACGACGGTTTCTGCCGGCGTGGGTCAAAACGCGTGACATCCTGCGCTCCGGCGCTATCGGAACCCCTGTCCGTCTCTCGCATACCCGTGAAACGGGGCTCCTCAACGCTACCAGTCACGGCTTCGATTGTATGCGTTTTATCCTCGACGACCCCAAAGTCGAATGGGTCTTTGCGCAAGTGGAACGCAAGACCGACCGCTACGAGCGAAACATCCGTTGCGAGGATCGCGTCGCCGGGTTTTTGAAGTTCGAAGACGGGGTACAGGCAAACTTTCAGACAGATCTTGTTGTGGGCGACTGGACATGGGCGTTTGTACAGGGAACCGAAGGCATGATCCATTTTGACGACGGCTGGGTAAAATACTTCAATGCCGAGACCGCCGGCTGGAAGGAGATTCCCGTGGATCCGGTCGATCCGTGGGTATTGCAGGCGGAAGAACTGGTGGACTGGATAGAAGAACGAACCGAGCACCGGGGACGCAGCGAAAACGGGATGTGGACGATGCACATGATGATGGGGGCGTACGAATCGGCGCGGTGTCGTGAACTCGTGCGGCTTCCCATGCACACCCGTGTCAATCCGCTGGACCTCATGGTAGAGTCCGGCGATTTGCCCGTGCGGTATCCGGGGCGTTACGACGTTCGCAGTTTTCTACTCAAGGGAGAATCGATGCGGCTCGACACGTCGGAAAGGGTTGTTCCATGAGTACGGTCTGTGAAAAGACGGAGCGGAAGGTGTTTCCACTTACCGGACAAACCCCAGTGCGATGTCGAACAGACGGGTCAGGACGATGCGAGCGGGTTGTAGATACGGGCCGACTCCCGGCGTATCCACGGGCAGGTACATGATCAGTGCCGCGACGATCACGAGAATCAACAGGTTGATCAACAGGATACGCCTCCAGCCGCCGCCGGACGACGGCGCGGCGGATTTCGGTGATCCGGCGCTTTCTCGTGTTCTGGGGGAGAACAGGTTGATCGTGATCATAACGGATAAGGCTCCGGTTCCGGCGTTTTCCGGATGGACCGCAAAACGGGTCGGGTCGGAATCGCTTTACTGCATACGACGGGGGGCTGTGGCTGATCCACCCCAAGCGGGGCGCGTGTCATCGCGTCTGCCTGCCAACGTATGACGTGCCCGGACGGGTGTCAAGAAATTTCCGGTTTTCCGTACCCGGTGTCACACCCCCTCGCGCAAAGAACGCAGCAACCGCTCGATGGCGTTGACCCCGGCGTCCAACAACGTTGCATTGGGCGGCAGGCTGCGAAACCATGCCTGCACCACTCCTTCGGCGGGTTTCCCGGCAAATGTATATCCCGTATCTCCCGGTCCGCGCCGATCCGGTTCCCATATCCAGAAATACCATCCCGCCAACGCCGACTCGTTTTCCCATACCAACCGAAACGCTTCGTAACATCGTCTTTGCTCTTCCGAATCAAAAGGCGCTTTTGCCGTATAATTCCATGGCTGGCTGCTGCTTCCTTCCTGGCTGGTATACCCGATTTCGACAAACAGCAGGGGTTTGTTCCATCGGGTCTGCCAAGCCAGCAGTTCGGCTTTGATCGGTGTCCATCCTTCCACAAGTTCCGCCGTAGTCGGGTTTTGGAAAGAAACCAGTTCGAAATAGCCGGAGATGCCAAGAAAGTCGAGGGGGCCCCAGAAGGCGATTTCGTGGTAGTGATCCCAGTTGGCCGAATAAGTCAGTTGCCCCCGGTACACCGCGCGTACGGTCTGTATCGTCTCTATCCATTCTTCGGTAAATCTTTCGGTCGATACCAGTTCCGTGCCGACGCTCATAAACTCCACATCCAATTCTTCCGCAAGGCGGGCGTAGTGTAACAGAAAAGCGCGGTAGCTGTCAAACCACACCGACCAGTCGGAAGGCGAGATCGTCCCGCGCCATTGCCCCTCCTCCGGATGATCTATATCCACGATAGGAGAAAGAAAGACCTTCATGCCCAGTCGATGGGCATATTCGACGACAGAACGGATCACCCGGTCGTATTGCGCCGGTGTCGCCCCGTCGGTGGGTTTGGAAAACAGGGTAACGGAGTGTACGGAATCCTGAAAAAAATACACGGGGACCGAGACATGGCGCGTTCCGAGCGCGGCGATCTCGTCAAGCGCGGCGCGATAGGGCGCAACGCCTTCCGATGCCCGGTGAATGCCCAGCGCGACGCCCTTTTGCGCGGTAGAGCGAAGCGCCGTAGGCCCGGAGCCAAGAATGGTAAGATCAAACAGAAGCAGGGTGATGGCGAGGATCACACCGGAAACCGGAATAACCAGACGTCTCATGCGGGAAACCGGGGGGCATTCTACCCGGAAGCGGTTTCGGGAGTTTGCACCGAAGAAGACGGGTGAGGGCGAGGCATTTTGAGCCGCTTACGCCGGCCGTAGAGCGCAAACCGCCCGACGGTCGCTTCCTGATCGATCTCGATAAAACGGGGAGGAACGCCATGCGTCAGATAGACCGGCGTTCGATCATAGAACGAGATGCCCGTCTCCGAGGCTTGTCTGGCCAGCACGCGAAACATCACGTGTGTCCTGGTACGGCTTCCGGCGACGGCTGCGGCGATTTCCTTATCCATCGAAAGATGGACAAATTGCCGGTCACCGGGAGAAAGCCCGTTGGCGATAATAAAACCGGCTTGATCCGGTGCGGTCGCATAATACAGATATTCCGGCGGGACCATGGGGGGAAGACCCAAGTCGATCGGGAAACTGTGACCATAGCGGGCGCGAATCCGATCTCCGTTTGTCTCGAACCGACGCTTGTCGCCCCCTTCCACCACTTCGAATATTTCTTCACGCGTCACGTCCGCATACTTCTCCTGTGCCGCATCCACCACGTCTTCAAGCGCCGCATATCCCTGTGCGTCGAGTTCTATCTCGAACCGTTCGGGTTTGTGCCGAAGCATGAGAGACAACAAACGAGACAAGCCTTCTCTTTTGATTTCGTTCATAACGTCTTTATCCTTCCGAAACCCGATCGCTTCGCATGACGACAAAATTTTCCATCGAAACGGTGTTCGATCTGCACGGTATATGAAGATACGAAGCACCGTAGTGAGGTCGAGTATAGCGCCGCGATATAAACGTGTCAAGCCGAATGTTGTACGTCTTGAGGCCGCAACAAGGGCGCGCAGGGGAAAAAAGAATTGCCCGGTCCGTGTCTCCGATCTATACTGTACCGGTTGGAGGACCCTATGGAGCCGTCTTACAGAAACTATCTCGAACCGGTGAGTACATCGTTTCGACTGGAGCCTCTCGACTCGGTGGAGTTGGAATGTATCGACGCTTCGGGGCGAACGGTTCCGATAAAAGGCCAGGTCTGTCGCGCGACACCGGTTCGTCTTGAAATCGAACTGGCCGCCGTCTCGGTGTCGGATGCTGGGCTGCAAGGCGGTACACCGGTCTTTGTCGCATTTGTCCGTCAGGGTCTGCTCTACGGTTTCGATACGACCGATCTTGCCGAT